>CAYPRS010000023.1:0-8237 GCA_964413235.1 uncultured Candidatus Saccharibacteria bacterium
TTTACCCAATATAATATTCTGATCTTGGGTTTTATCTTGAGAAATATGGAATATTCGTCAAGCCGCTATAAGTCTTGCTCTTAATGTGCGAGATCACGTACACATTTCTTGAACAAATCACCTTTTTCTTCAAAGTTTTTATACAAACTATAACTTGGTGATGCTGTTGAAAGTAAGCAAACCCTATCTTGAGGAGTGTTATCCAGACAATATTGAACAGCTTCTTCCATCTTACTGGTAAAGAGAACTGATGGAGAGTATTCTTTTTCCGCTTTGATAAGTTCTCCAATCTTCTCTCCCGTATCTGGAAGAAGAACTATTGTCGGTATTTTGTATTCTTTTAATTTCTGAACAAGTTCACCAAACTCATAGCCTCGATCTTGTCCACCTAAAATAATAGACCCAAGTTTTTCTTTAAACACTTCAATGCCTGCTATTGTTGATTCCGGCGTTGTAGAAATAGCATCATCATAAAAACGAACACCTCTGATATCATCAACATATTCTAAGCGATGAGGAAGTCCGCGAAATTGCGAGATGGATTTTTCGACAACGTCGTTCCCAATCTTCAATAATTTCGCCACAGCAAGAACAGCAAGAACATTGTCTTTGTTGTGGTCTCCCAGTATTTTTAATATATCCACTGGAAATATTTTATTTTCACCTTCGTAAAAAAACTCATCATGCCAGAAACTATCTTCTCTCCCATATATTATTTTTTGGGCTTTAGTTTCTAATCCCACCAACTTTTCGTATTTTTTGTTTATAATCAAAAAATCTTTTTCGGATTGATTACGAGTAATATTCTTTTTTGCATTAAAATAATTCTCAAACCCACCATGATAAGTAAGGTGGTCTGGAAACAAACTTGTGATAATCGCTATATGAGGTTGAATATGTACACCCTCAAGCTGATAACTAGAGAGCTCACAAACAAAAGTAATATTTTTACATTCAATATATTTGAAGGCAGGAATACCAATGTTTCCAATAAGTTCTGTTTGTCTACCCGCCTCTTTAAGCACCTCAAAAAGCATAGCTGTAACCGTACTTTTCCCTTTTGAACCGGTAACACCAATAACAGTATTAGACGAGTCTAGAGAATCAAAAAATATTTGAGTTGCCGAAGTTATTTTTTCTTCAAGGAGTTTCAATTCCGGCAACATAGGAATACCCGGCGTTTTGATAATAACATCAAAGTCTCCGAGGTTTTTTTGATATTCAGCTCCCGTTAAAAAGCTTACTTTTTTATCTGAGCAAGATAAATTTTCATTCTGGTCCGCTATAGTAAAATGTTTCTCTGGAAAATATTTTCTAAGGACACGAAGAGTTTCCACACCTTCCCTACCGAAGCCGAGTAAAACTATTTTTTTATCTTCAAGTGAACTAACATTCATAGTTTTTTAATAACGCCTTTAAACTCTTCTGGAATATTTTCTGTAGAACCTATTTTGAAAACTTCTTTTATAAGCTCCTCTGGATTTGAAACACTTCCAAGAATATTTGTGTCAAAATATTTCATAATAAAATTATCAGAATACTCTCCGCTTTTGCTTGCTAATACAAATGCCACCATACTTTCTTCTAATGTCCCCACACATTCAAAAGGCTTAAACTCGTGTTTACCAATAAGAGAAAGAAAAAGAGGTTGAAGATTTTCGTCTGCAAAGAGATTCTTCCAAAATATATTTATGACATCTTTTTTGGGAAGAAAAGCGGCAAGCGCTAAAAAAATAAAAGCACATTTAGGACATGCACCACACCATTTTCCTTTAGGTTTCTTTTGGATTATTGTCCAATTTGCGTTGCAACTGGCAAAAAGTGGAAAATAATCATGATACTGTGAGAATATCTCAATTATTTTGAGCTCGGAAAGCGGTCGGAGCAGGCTGAAAACTTCAATATTTGGGCTGATATACTTGTGCAAGTATTCTGAAAAAGTTTTTTCAAACGCAAAGCTCTTACTGTACTGATGGTTTATGACTTCACCGAGATATTCTACATTTCCCTCGTCCGCGCTTTTTTCGATTGAATGAACAACATATTTATAACCAAACAGTATACACACCACTACAGAAAGAAAGTTGAGATACGCCGTAATAGGAATATGCCCATTATACGCATCCTCTTTGTTAAGGCGAAAAAGCTCCAGAGATAATTCTCTTGTAATATATAGGGTTTTCTTTCCGACTTTTTCTGCTATCTTCTGAACTATCCCACTCTCCCCTAACCTTAAAAAATCAAAATCTATTCCTCCATGCTTCATTAATTCAGCTGCCACAATAGAATCTTTACCTCCGCCCAGTGGCACCAATGTACGTGAAAGAAGTTCTACGCTAGACGCAGAGTTACGAGCCTCTTCTTTAAAGGGAAAATTAACAAGATTTCTAAAATCAATATTGTTTTTGAAAAAAAATTCACCAAGACCTTTAGTGTAAATATCATTCCAAAAAATAGCTTGTTCTTCTGAGAGAACGCCTGAGGAAATTTTTATTTCTTTCGGACAATATGTTTTGTAATAACTTATTCCCGCTATTAAATGAAAGTTAAATAAGGCTTTATCTAATAGATCTTCATCAAATTCAAAATAATCATTGCTTGGCAAGGTTATTTTTTCACAAAAAAAGACCTTACCGTCAAGAGAATAAGAAAGGTTGATCTCTTTTTTTTCTTTATTGAATTCATACGATTCAAATATAAAAGTCTTGTACTTATCCATGTAGGAATAATACAATGTTATTTGTAATTTACAAACCAGTTTGACTCTCACTAGAAGTGGTTTATCCACCAGTATTACTTAAACACTAAAAACAAGATGGGGATTGTATCTAAATTACTAATACTTTTTATACTTCTTTAATTTTCAACACACTTTCTATGTGCTTGATAATAGCATCCAAACTATAATCCGACTTCATAACATACCCTTTTACTCCAAGTTCAAGACCTTCACTTATCTTTTCAGTATCAGAAAAATTAGAGCTGATAAGCACCGGAATATCGCGTTCGTAATTCTTTTTTTTGAGTTCACGCAAAAATTCAATCCCATCCATCTTAGGCATCTTTACATCAAGAACAATAAGGTCGGGATGAAATTCCTCAATTTTCTCTAAAGCTTCGATACCGTTTTCCGCCACATCTACTTCATATCTATCAACATAATCTTTGGCTAATGTGTCTCTGAATATTTTCAAAAATATTTTGTCGTCATCTACAATAAGCAATTTTTTCTTCATTTTTTTTGTCACAAATTAATAGTAAAATAAAAAGTACTTCCTTCCCCTTCTTTTGAACCAACACCTACAATTCCTTTATGAGCTTTTATTATACCCTTAACGATGACTAAGCCAAGCCCTGTGCTTCTCTTCCCTTGTTTATTCTGAGTTACAATATCTTCCTTATTAAATTTCGCAAATATCTTTTTTAAATTTGATTTTGAAATACCTTTACCAGAATCCGTAATTCCAACAACTACACAATCTCGCATATTATCAAAAATCTCATCTTCTTCAACAACAAACCATTTTATTCCATTTTCTTCTGTCTCTCTTGATATTTTTTCTCCTCTTTTATGCACAAAAGCCTGTACCTCGATCTGTCCACCAGAATCAGTATATTTTACAGCATTTGAAAGTAAATTATTCAAGATCTGTTCAATACGCATAGGGTCAAATTCAAGCTTGAGAGGAATATCATCAGCAATCTTTGCGGTAAGTTTAATGTTTTTATCTTTTACCATAGTAGCAGAAAACTTAACCCGCTTCTCCAAAAGCTTTTTAAGTTCTGAAGGACGAGAAGAAATAAAAAACTCTCCCGACTCAATTTTAGAAACATCTAGAAGTTCATTTACAAGTTCCAACATCTGAGAAGAGCTATTAAAAATTAACTTAATATATTCATCATACCTTTTTTTATCTGTCCTTATACTCTCACCATGCATTACTTCTCCAATTTGTTTGATAATCCCTAAAGGGCTGCGAAGTTCATGAACTATTAGTGAAGTAAATTCCTCTTTCAATTTTTCCGACTCCCTCTCTTTTGTTGTATCATGAAAGACAATAACACAACCCAAGATTTGATCAGGTGCTATATGTGACTCACCTTTAACCGGAGAAATAACGATCTGGAAAAATTTTTCTTGTATCAGCACATTTCGTTCGGTAATTATTTTATCGAAATTAATACTTTCCTCCAGTTTAGCGCGAAGATCAAAATGTCCTTCAAGGCCAAGGCTGTTAATCAATTCAAAAAAATTAACATCAGAATGAGTTTCAAAATTAAGATATTTTTTTGCGGCGGGATTTGTCATTAAAACTTTATATTTTCGGTCAGTCATAACCACACCGTCTATCAAATTTTCCATAATGGCCTTTAACTTCAATTGTTCGGTTTTTACCACCTGCCCAAGTTTGGTAACCGATTGTGATGCCTGGGCAACAATTTTGTAAAGAATGGTTATATCCTCCTCTTTGTATAATCCTTTTTTTATATGCGCCACTGTTAATAACCCAACTACTTTTTCATCAATAACAAGAGGGATGTTAAAAAATGACCCTATTTTATGCGATTCATCCTCCAAAACAATCACTCCAGATACTTTCTCTTTAATATCTTGGTCGTTAATTTCTTTAGCAAGTAATGTTTCCAGAGAAGTTTTCATTCGTTCTCGCACTTCATAAATAAAATTTTTGTCCACAGCTTTTTCTAAACGAACATTAAATGAAACATTTTCTTCTTCTATAAGCATATATGATACTGTCGCGTATTCAATAAATTGATGGAGGGATCCTGTCACCACATCAATAACTCTTTTAATATCAAAAGAATACCCTATCTTTTCCCCCAAATCCTTTGAGATAGCGATCTCGTACATCTTACGACGCATATTTGCTTCATAGTTATGCGCATAAACACGAAAAGAGTGCTCTCTCCAAAAAAGAATCACGCTGAATATGATCAAAAGAATACTACTTATGATAAACAAAAAATTTTCCATAGACACCTAACGATATTTGTTTAATTTAACCCTTTTTTGTCAACTGTTGGATATTTTTGAAAAATTGATCCGAGAGTGACTTTAACAATTTGTCCAGAAAGTTCCACATATTGATCAATTAGGTGCTGCAGAGCTTCTTTGTGGTCTCCTTCAATGTTTTCAACTACCCCTTTTTCTGTGATAGTTATATTTTTCACACCTCGCGCGCGCATAATAGCAATCTCCGGACCCAAAATAAGAGATTGCTTTGAAATAATTTCTGTCATTAGATTTTTATATTCTTCTTTTCCATTCATAAAAATATTATTATTAAATAAGTAAATTATGACTGACCGTCAATAGCTCGAGACATTTTCACGGCAGCAATGGCCATGAGAATATACCCTGCAATAAATAAAATATTACTAATTGTATTTACACTGTCTGTTGATAATAAAGAAGATTGGGAATGAACAATGAAACCAAAAAATATTGCAACCATACCCGTGCCAAAATAATTGAGTACCGTCCCAAAAATTCCTCCCTTCATTTTGGCAGCATTACGAAAAACGATAACAATTGCCGCGAAAGCAACAATGATAGTGCTTATTAACACATAAGCTTGTAGGATCCCAGACATAGTAATAATTTCTTCTATCGAAAAACTACCATTAAAAGCATATAATATTTTTGTGGAAAAAAACCACATCAGAATTACCAAAAAAAATGTTTTTTTCATATTTTTCTAAATCTTTTTGTTTTTAATACAATAATGAACGTCCAAACTTCAAACCCTCTCCAAATCTAATAATAACATAATTTTCCTTTATTCTAGGTTTTATTGTCCACAATAATTTTTGAACTGTTTTTACTCTAATCTTCTCCTTGTTCTAAAATTTGTCTGGTCTCTTGTTTATAATCTTTTACACTCGGCTGATCAAAAGCATTGACGTTAAATAATTTCGCCAGATACATCGTTTCCATCATTTTATACTGAAGATATTGCCCCAAGGTATATGGAGATATTTCCGGCATAATAATAGAAACAAAAGGTAATTTAAGTTTTTTATACGTTGTTTCAACTCCACAATGAATAGCTTCTGTAATTGACCCGAGAGACTTCCCGCCAAGACCGGAAATAAGTCCTTCCAAAACTGGCACTTCCGGTATATGTATATTTTCATTTTTGTTCCGTACTGAAACAAACGTGGTAAATTTATCACGCGGACCGCCAAAATAAAGCTGTGCCATGGAATGAAGATCTGTTGAGCCGATGGAAACGATCGGTGTAATACCGGTGTGTATCTCAACCCCATCCACATCACATTCTTTGCCTAAACTTTCCCCCATAAGTTGACGACACCATTTTCCTATTGACTCAAGTTCTGGAGCAAAATAAAAATTATTATTGATAGTAACTCCTTTTTGATAATGGTGATACAAAAGTGTAGCTGACATTATTGCCGGATTTTCCAAAATTTCATCTGACAGACACTTGTCTCGCGCAACCATTGCTCCTTCCAGAAGAGCTTTTGTATCAACACCGGAAAGACCAAGAGGAAAAAGTCCTACTGAGGAAAGCACGGAAAATCTTCCTCCAACTTGCTTTGGTATGGAAAGATGCGAGAACCCAATATCTTCCGCGCATTTCCATAATTTCAAATTCTTGTCCGTGCTGACCACCACCCTGCTTTTTATGTCGCCAAATTCTTGCGAGAGTTCTTTGTATAAGACTTCAAAATTAGCGACCGTCTCGGTTGTCTCACCAGATTTACTTATCAAGTTGATCATGAACGACTCAGCGTTTTTAGCATTACGTTTCAAGATAGATAGCACTGCTTGCATCTTTTTTGTACTGGTTGTATCCAAAAATAATAACTTCGGAAGATGTTCTTGAATAAACGCGTCTTGCATTCCAAACAACGCTCTATACAAAGCAACTGTTCCTAAATTTGAGCCGCCAATACCTACCACCACGATATATTCAAGTTTCGGCGAAGAAAATTTGACGACCATATCTTCTATTATTTTTTGCGAGATCGTATCGGTCGGCAAACATAATGATGCTTCAGGCGACAAAAAATCTCCGCGTTCTACAATATCACACAGACGATTACGATATTCATCTAATTTGCTCACTTGTTCTAAAAGTTCTTTTTCAGAAACTCCTCCTTCGCTGTAATTAAATTTAAGTTCGTTCATAATATAATTTATTTCCTCTTATAATGTTCTAAAAACGTAAAAACAAGTTATTCTATTTCCTTTAGGTTAAAATCATTTACATAAAGAATGAATAGTCCGACAAGTAAACAAACTGTTGCGCTTAAAAGCATGTCATTCGGAAAAAGAAAGATGTCCGCAAGTATCTATATACCACGCCAAAATAAAATAATAGACGCGCCGATCACAACGGAATATAGATTTGAGTAGGAAACCTTGAATTTCTTAAATTGTTTACGAACCGCATTCATAAGATATTTTTACATCATTATTCGGGACGAACTCCCAAGGCATCATTAAACCTATTGATATAATTAAAAAGCCCTACAGCTGATGTGATCTCAACAATTTGCGCTTCATTATAATGTTTTTTAAGTTCTTCTGATATTTCCGGCGGGATATCCACAGCGTCTTTGGTAACCGCTTCAGCATAACGAACCGCGGCCTCCTCATCCGGTTTTAAATTTGCTTTTTCGTCTGTGGTCACATCTTTTATATTTTCAGGTAGAACTCCGAGTTTACCAAGCATTCCTTCCACCACACCAATGCAATATTGGCATTTATTTAAATGCGAAACAGCGTTGGCACATTTCCACTTGTTGTCCTGTTCAACAAGACCCGGTCCCATTATTGTTGTAAAAAGTTGAATAAAATTTTTAAGAATTTCCGGACGATGAGCCATAACCCTCGCCCAGCTGGGAACACCTCCTTTTTTATCTGTAAAATCTTGAAAGATCTGTCGCGCGGCTTCAGATGCTTCTTCGTCTGTTATAGGTTGAACATATTGTGACATGATTTGTTTAATTACTTCTTATCTTGAATTACGAAATAGCTTTGTAGCAAGGGTTTCACATTCGCGCGGGTTTGCTTGAAACCGAGATTTTTCGTAGCTGTGCTACCAAAATTGAGGTTGAAAGATAAAATCGTGTGAACGCGAAAACCGCAGTAAAAGATATTTCGTAATTCAAGGTTATTATTAATACTTTTAATTATACTATAAATATCTCTAAATTATATGTGTTTATCTCTAAATAACGAAACT
>CAYPRS010000024.1:0-8011 GCA_964413235.1 uncultured Candidatus Saccharibacteria bacterium
TGGATCAGATACGACTCGAAATTTATTCTTTGCTATATTTAAATAAAAATCAATAACGTTTTGCGCGTCCGATATTACCTTATTCCATTTTTCAACATCTTCTTTGATGAGATCAGCCGGATCTTTACCTTGCGGAATATTAGCTACCCGCACCTCAAATCCCTCGGTAAGAGCCAGATCAATTCCCCGCCCAACGGCAGACACTCCAGCATCATCCGCGTCAAAAGCAAAGATCAGATCTTCCGCTAGTCTCCGGACTAAGGTCAGATGCTGTTTTGACAACGCAGTACCGGAAACAGCTACAGTATTATATGTTTTCGCTTGATGCGCTAAAACTAGATCCATCTGACCTTCTACAAAAACGCAAAAATTCTTCTTTCTAATTTCTTGTTTTGCTTTATCAAAACCATATAAAATTTCCGATTTATTATAAAGAGGCGTCTCCGGAGAGTTAACGTACTTGGCGGCTTTATCTTCCGGCTTGGATGAAATATGAAATATTCTACCGGAGAAAGCAACTACCGCGCCCAAGTTATTAAAGATTGGGAACATAATTCTTCCTCTAAACCTATCATAATATCCTTTTTCGGAGTGTACAGCGAGTCCCGCTTTCTCTATAATATTAGGATCAAACCCTCGCGCTAACAAATGATCGTGGAGATCTCTCCAGTCTTCAGAAGCATATCCTATCCGGAAATTTTTTGCCGATACTCCGGTAATGCCTCTTCTTTTAAGATATTCAATTACTTTTGGTTGCTTGCGCAACTCACTTTCATAATATCTGGTTGCAGCTTCAAGCACGCTAAACAACTTTTCTCTTTCATCTCGTGTTTTGGGATCTTCAGGTTTTAATTCAACTCCAGCTTGTTTTGCTAAAATTTTAAGTGCACCGGAAAAATCCAGTCCTTCCATTTCTTGAACAAAAGTGAACATGTCCCCACCTTTTCCAGAAGAAAAACAATAATACAAACCTTGATCAGACGACACAAAAAAAGACGGAGTTTTTTCATTCGTAAAAGGCGATCTGGCTTTGAAATTCTTACCGGCTTTTTGAAGCTTAACATAGCCTTCCACAACATCTACTATATTAAGCCTTGATTTGATTTGTTCTACAGCATCAGAAGACATATTTAATGTAAAAATTTAATTTTTAAATTCTTCTATCTTCCTTTTTTGTCTGAAACATTCAGATAATTACTTTTCTTTAATTTGTTTTTTGTTTTCACCTCTTGATCTAAAACCTGTTCCCGCCGGAATAAGCGATCCGACAATAACATTTTCTTTTAGACCACGGAGCATATCAACTCGTCCGGCAATAGCCGCGTCAATAAGAATTCTTGTTGTATGCTGGAAAGATGCGGAAGACAACCAACTTTTTGTGGTTAAGGACACTTCGGAAATACCTAAAACGAGAGAATCAGCTTTTGCCAAAAGTCCGTTTTGTTTTTCCACCCGTTCGTTCTCTTCAATAAATTGAACTACCTCAACTATCTCATTCGTGGTAAAACAAGTATCTCCGACTTCCTTAATTCGTTTTCTGGAAAACATTTGGCGAATAATAACTTCAATATGCTTTGGAGAAATAGAGGCTCCCTGTAATTCATATATTTTCAGAACTTCACTGATAATATATTCCTGTGCCACCCTTTTTCCCGCGTACTTAAATACTTCAGCAATGTTTGCCGATCCATCTGTTAATAGCTGACCTTTTTTGACCTTGTCGCCGACTTTAACTAGAGGCATTCTTTTGATAGACGCCGAATACTCAATCTCTTTGTTTTTCTTTGAAGCACTTGCTCCGGCATCAGGAAGAACAATGATCTTTTTTTCTTTGTCGGTTATTTCAACTTTCATAACTTCTCCATCTGTTTGGCTAACTACAGCAGGAGATTTTGGTATTCGTCTTTCAAAGATCTCTTCCACGCGAGGAAGTCCCATGGTAATGTCTCCGCCGACAGCAGCAATTCCACCTTGGTGAAAAGTACGCATAGTAAGCTGTGTTCCAGGCTCACCAATAGCTTGCGCTGCTACAATTCCGACAGCTTCACCGAGATTAACAAGCTTATTTCGTCCCATATCAAGACCGTAACATTTTTGACATATACCATATTTAGTTTTACAAGTAAGAGGGGTTCTGACATATACTTCTTCTACGCCACGTTCATCAATAAGTTTAGATTCGCTTTTTGAAATCAAATGTCCTTTTTTAAACAAAACATTACCTTCAGGATCAACAACATTTTTGGTAACAATTCTTCCTCGCACATTCTTTGATAGTGGTATTTCCATACCGGTTTCGTTTACAATCGGAACAATCCGCTTACCTGTCGTTTCACCACAATCTTCTTCGGTAATGATCGCAGTCTGTGCCACATCAACCAACCTTCTTGTTAGATAACCAGCTTTAGCGGTATTAAGAGCTGTATCAACAAGACCTTTTCGTGAACCATGAGTAGTAATGAAGTATTCAATAGGAGACAAACCTTCAACATTTGACGGAATAATAGGAAAATCAATTATTTGTCCCGCGGTATTAATGATCAGCCCTTTCATACCACCCATTTGAACAATGGCATTTATAGAACCTCGCGCGCCAGAGTTAAGCATGTCTTGGACTGATCCATTTTCAACCAAAGTGCCTGGCATTAATTTCTCAATTTTGCTTCTGGTTTCTTGCCAAATTTCAATCGTTTTTCTGTATCTTTCTTCCCCCGTAAGAAGACCGTCATTGTATTGTTCTATAACGCCATCAATTGCTTTTTGTGATTCACTAACAATTTTATATTTGTCTTTTGGAATCTGAACATCATCCAACCCCCAAGTAATACCGGATTTTGTCACGTATTTATATCCAAAGGTCTTGATCTTATCCAAGATCTTTGGTGCTTCTTCAATTCCGTATTTACCAATAAGATCGTCAACGATCTTTGACAATTCTTTGTTTATAACCTCTTTGTTCACATAAGAAAAATCTTTAGGAAGAACACTGTTGAACAAAAGACGTCCTACAGTTGTTTCAAAAACTTTGTCTTCAAAATTATTATATTTCGGACTATCGGTAGGTAATACTTTTATCTTGGCGCGAAACCCAACTTCTCCGAAATCATATGCCGTGATCGCGCTGTTTGGTGTTGGAAATATTTTACCTTCTCCCTTTTCACCGGAAACCATTTTTGTCATCCAATAAACACCTAAAACAATATCCAGTTTGGGATTAGCAATAATATCTCCCGATCCCGGACCAAGTAGATTTTTAGTGGAAGCTATCAATTCATGAGCTTCTTTTTGCGCCTCTTCAGAAAGCGGTACATGAACCGCCATTTGATCTCCATCAAAATCCGCGTTGAAAGCGGTACAGACGAGAGGGTGTACTTGAATAGCATCACCTTCAATTAATACCGGTTGAAAAGCTTGAATACCCAAACGATGAAGAGTCGGTGCGCGGTTGAGAAGTACGTATTTACCTTTAATTATCTTTTCAAGAATTGCCCATACTTCCGGCACTTTTTCATCAATTAATTTTCCAGCTCCGCGAATATTAAACGCCAACTCTTGTTCCAAAATTTTGGAAATTACAAATGGACGAAATAATTCCAATGCCATGTGTTTTGGTAAACCGCATTGATCAAGGCTTAACTTCGGACCTACTACGATCACTGATCGTCCCGAATAATCAACTCGTTTTCCTAAAAGATTTTGCCTGAACAACCCCTTTTTTCCTTTAAGCCCATCCGAAAGAGATTTAAGGGAACGCTTTTGCGCTTGACTCATTGCTACTGATTGACCATGCCTAATAGAATTATCTATCAAAGCATCGACTGATTCTTGCAGTATTCTTTTTTCATTTCGTAAAATAACATCCGGAGCACCGATCTCTTTAAGTTTCTTAAGTCGGTTGTTACGATTAATTACCCGACGATAAAGATCATTGACATCTGATGTCGCGTGACGACCACCCTCCAACGCAACCATGGGACGAAGTGCCGGCGGTATTACCGGTATAGTGGTTAAAAACATCCACTCAGGACGAACTCGTGATTTGATCATTGACCGAGTTAGAAGCAAGCGTTTGAGTAATTTGGGACGTTCCACCGCGCTGACCTTCTCCAATCTTTCGCTCAATTCTGACTCCAGTTTGTTCAGATCAATATTTTTAAAAATATTATAAACCGCTTCCGCGCCAATATCAGCATTAAAAACAGTACCATATTTAAGAGAATATTTATGATATGTTATTTCATCAATAACTCGTCCTTTTTCAAGGGCTTGAACTTCTTTTTTTGCTTCCACAAAAAGCTCTTTCAATTTTTCTTGTGTTTTTTCGTCTTTTAGTGTTTTTAGCTTTGTTTTATATTCAGATTCTATTTCTTGCAAAACCCGTTCTTTTTCTTTTTGAAATACTTCCGTAATAATATATCCCGCAAAATAAATAACCTTTTCCAGTTCTGAGACAGGTAAACCTAAAAGTAGCCCAATTCGTGACGGTATACCCCGCAAGAACCAAATATGAGCTATAGGAGTTGCTAATTCAATATGCCCCATTCTCTCCCTTCTGACAATACTACGTGTGATCTCAACTCCGCATTTTTCACAAATAATTCCTTTGTAACGAATTTTTTTGTATTTTCCACAATAACATTCGTAATCTTTTTCAGGACCAAATATTCTCTCGTCAAAAAGCCCGCCTCTTTCGCTTCGTTGGGTCCGATAATTGATCGTTTCCGGTTTTGTAACCTCACCATAAGACCAATCTTTGATTCTCTCCGGCGAAGCAAGTTTGATCATCACCGCGTTAAAATCTTTTGTTGTTTTTGGTGTATCCATATTATTTGGTCTTATTAATATCAGATTTTTTTAATAATTGAACGTCAAGCGCTAAGCCCCGCATATTATTTAAGAGCACGTTAAATGCCGCGGGAATATTTGGATGTTTAATTGGATCGCCCTTGATAATCGCATCAAAGGTTGCTGAGCGTCCGGTAATATCATCAGATTTTATAGTAAGCATCTCCCTCAGTGTGTAAGCCGCGCCGTATCCTTCTAATGCCCATACTTCCATTTCTCCAAATCTCTGTCCGCCACCTTGAGCTTTACCGCCAAGAGGTTGTTGAGTAATAAGTGAATATGGACCAATTGATCGCATGTGAATTTTATCTTCCACCATGTGATGAAGTTTCAATACATACATATATCCAACGGCAATCTTCTGTTCAAACGCTTCCCCTGTGCGTCCATCGTATAATTTGACTTTTCCATTTTCCGGAAAACCGGCTTGAACTAATTCATCTTTAATTTCTTTGCTTTTTGCTCCAAGAAAGATCGGGGTAATAGCTTGATAATCAAGAATATGAGCCGCCAAGCCAAGATGCATTTCCAAAATTTGTCCGAGATTCATTCGAGACGGCACTCCAAGCGGTGTCAAAATAACATCAATAGGTGTTCCGTCTTCCATATATGGCATTTCTTCTTCAGGTAGAATAATAGATATAACACCTTTATTTCCGTGCCTTCCGGCTAGTTTATCTCCAACGGAAACATTTCGCAGTTGCGCAATTTCAACATGGATCCGTTTGATAATACCGGAATCAAGAGTATCACCATTTTCACGAGAAAATACTTTGACTCCTACCACACGCCCCCGTTTCCCATGTTCCATTCTAAGTGAAGTATCTTTGACATCGCGCGCTTTTTCTCCAAAAATAGAACGCAGTAATCTCTCTTCAGGAGTCAATTCCGCCTCACCTTTTGGTGTAATTTTACCAACTAAAATATCGCCCGGTTCCACAACCGCGCCAATACGCACAATACCTTCTTCATCCAGATCTTTTAATTTTGTTTCACCAACATTCGGGATATCGTGAGTTGTAATTTCCGGTCCAAGTTTTGTATCACGCACATTCACTACAAACTCATCTGCATGAATTGTTGTAAAAACACTATTTTTTACTAATCTTTCCGAAATGATAATGGCATCTTCGTAATTTTGTCCTCCCCATGACATGAACGCCACAAAAACATTCTGTCCAAGAGCCATCTGTCCGCCGGAAGTTGACGAAGTATCCGCCATAACATCCCCTCGTTTTATTTTCTGTCCGAGTTCCACGATCGGTCGCTGATGAAATACCGTAAAACTGTTTGTACGCACGAAATTAACCAGTTTATGTGTTTTTTCTTTACTTCCTTTATATTTAACAACAATTTTTTTGGCGTCAACGTAAGTTACTTCACCATCGTTTTCAGCAATAATTATTCGTCCGGTATCACGCGCTGCCACTTCTTCTATGCCAGTTGCCACCAATGGAGCTTCCGGAACAATGCATGGAGTTGCTTGCTTTTGCATATTTGATCCCATCAGAGCTCGGTTAGCATCATTATGCTCCAAAAACGGAATAGTAGATGTCGCAACCGAGAACGGCTGATTTGCCGCAACGTCTATAAATTCAATTTCTTCACGATTTCTAAGATCTACTTTTGTCATGTAACGCGCAATCACACGTTCTTCTTTAATTTGACCTGTCTTCGGATCAAAATCAATTCCGGCATGAGTTATCTTGTGTTTTTCTTCTTCCAAAGCATCAAAATAAACAATTTCTTTAGTAACTTTTCCGTTTTTTACCACCACATAAGGTGTTTCTATCATTCCAAAATCATTTACCCGAGCAAAGACAGAAAGTCTTAAAATAAGACCAATATTAGGTCCTTCCGGGGTATGAATTGGACATAGACGACCATAATGAGAAGTGTGAACATCACGCACTTCAAGACCGGCTCGCTCACGAGTTAAACCACCCGGACCAAGCGCGGAGAGCGTACGCAAATGTTCAATTTCCGCAAGAACATTTTCCTGCTTCATAAATTGTGATAATTGATTGGTTGTAAAAAATTCTTTAATTCGCGCTTGAAGCGGGCGGGGACTGATCAATTGAATCGGATTGATTGTTGTGGCATCAATAGTGGACATTCTATCTTGGATGTTTCTTTTCATTTGAGACAAACCAATGCGCATTTTTTGCAGCATCATTTCTCCTACAAACCGAACCCGACGAGATCCTAAGTGGTCAATATCATCCGGTGTTGCATCTACGGTATTATTAAGTTCCGCGATACGAAGAATGATCCTGATCAGGTCATCTGCCGACAAAGTTGTGTTTTCGAGAGCTTTTTTATCAAGATTCAGATCAAATCGTTTGTTGAATTTAAAACGTCCCACATCAGAAAGATTGTAACGTTCTTCATTGAATATCGTATTAATAAACTCCTTGGCATTCTCCGGTGTTGCCAAATCTCCGTCTCTCAATCGTTTATGAATTTCAATAAATGATTCATTTTGCGTTTTGGCTAAATCTTTTTCAAGTGATGCTTCTATATAAGGCAACGCGTCTGAACCTTTAAACTTTTTTAAAATATCCGCGTCTTTTGCAAATCCAAACGCGCGCAAAAGTGATATGATCGGAAATTTCCTTTTCCGATCAATACGAACGTACATTGCTCCGTCCGCTTCAGATTCAATCTCAACCCACACTCCGCGAGCCGGAATAATCTTTGCTCCAAAATATTGTTTTCCTTTTGTTTCGTGGACGGTAAAAAACACTCCGAACGATCTGGCAAGTTGAGAAACAACAACCCGTTCAACTCCATTTATTATAAAAGTACCGTGATCTGTCATCAACGGAAAATCTGCCATAAATATCTCCTGATCCTTGGTAACTCCCATTGTTTTATTAATGAGCTCTACAGTAACACGCAACGGCGCTTCGTAGGAAATTTTATTTGCTCGGGCATAGTGCTCATCAAATTTTGGTTTAGAAAGTTCAAACTTGGTAAACTTAAGCATAAACTTTTTTTCTGAATAGTCCTGTATTGACGAGAACTCTTCAAAAATCTCCCCTATTCCTTTCTTAATAAGTTTTTCATATGAAAGAATTTGATTTTCTACCAAATTGGGCGTTTCAACAAGAGGTTGTTTGTATCGTGAAAAATACTTTTTTTTCTTTTGCATACGGTAAATAAA
>CAYPRS010000025.1:0-7852 GCA_964413235.1 uncultured Candidatus Saccharibacteria bacterium
CCAATAAGTGGACAGAACCTGTAAGGTTTGCTCTGGGGTTTAATACCTGTTATTAGTTTTGTAGCCTGCCTACTGGCAGGCAGGATTATAGTTAACAAAAATGCGAGTATAGCTCAGTTGGTTAGAGCGCGTCACTGATAATGACGAGGTCCCAAGTTCAAATCTTGGTACTCGCACAATGAAAAATTTTTCAAAAAGTTTAAAATATTTTCCTGATCTGTTATTTCAAATCGGAGTATTTGTTTTAGCATATAAGGTAATTTATACTACATGCTCAGGAACAGATCTTTATATGGTAGAGAATTGTATTCGTCATGAATCGGAAGATTGGGGAAAAATATTAGTTGTTATAGTTATATCAGTATTATTTAATATTGCGGTGAGGGGATATTTCAAACGGCAAGTTAAACAATAACAAAATAAAGATTCTATAATATTTCCCGTAAACATTTTATGTCAAAACTCTACATTGTTGCAACGCCGATAGGAAATCTTGAAGATATTACTCTTCGGGCGATTAGAGTACTTAAAGAAGTTGATATGATCTTGTGCGAAGACACACGCGTGACAAGAAATCTTCTTAAACATTATGATATAAAAACGCCGACTATGAGCTATCATGCTCATAGTAAACTCTCGCAAGTGGAAAAAATTTTTGAATTATTGCGTGAAGGAAAAGATCTGGCACTTGTTTCCGACGCCGGTACTCCGACAATTTCCGATCCGGGGGTTTTGCTTGTGCAACAGGTACGCGAAGAATTTAGTAATGAAGTTGTCATTGTCGCAATTCCAGGTTCATCAGCACTCGTTGCGGCACTTTCGGTTGGTGGCATAACGAGTGCACAGTTTACTTTTTATGGTTTTTTACCACACAAAAAAGGGAGAGAAACGATCTTTAAGGAAATTTCCAGTTCAAAAAGAACGTCTGTTTTTTACGAATCACCGCATCGGATCTTAAAAACACTTGATTCACTGAGAGAACATTTAAAAGAAGACAGAAAAATGGCAGTTGCGCGAGAATTAACGAAAATCTACGAAGAAGTTGTCCGTGGTTCAATCAATGAGGTTCGCGCGTATTTTGCCGATAATCCAGACAAAATAAGGGGAGAATTTGTTGTTATTGTTAGTCCCACTGCGTAATTAATTTTTACTACAATTTCTATATTTTGGTCAAATTTTCCCAAAATTTTTTCAGTTTAGCACAACTAAACTTCAAAAATTATTTAAAAAATTTGTCTCAAAATCTGAAAATTTCGTCACGAAAGTAATTATGCAGTGGAACTATTGAAGGTGTCGCATAATTTAAAATTTGTTAAAAATAGTGTATCTGTCCACATTTTGATATAATAGCTTTATTGCTCTGAATAACGAAACTAACTTCGTTACGAGAATTTATTCGGATTTTTCAGATTCGTTTTAAAAAATTGAAGCACTAGTGCTAACTAATGTGAGATTTTTTTAGAATGAATATGGGAAATACCGATAAATTTGCAGTAGAAGTTAGTTTCGTTATTCAGAGTTTATTATACTAAGTGATTTAAACATAAAAATTTATGACAAAAAAAACAACAGCTATCACATTAAGTATTTTTATTGCCATTATGCCTTTTCTTGGGTTTCCGACATCATCTAAAACAGTTTTTTATGTGTTTTCCGGATTATTATTGGCGGTATTGATTGAACTTATTTCCATTCAGAATCGTAAAATATCGCGAGCGAATAGTAAAAATACAAAAGGCGAAGATCAAAAGATAAATGATGATGAGAAAGATTAAAAAAAAGACTAAAAACAAAACTCTTTTTTGGGGTTTTGCCGTAAGTTCTTTTTTTGTCTTTTTTACTTTTGTCTATCCGACGGCAGTTACTTATAACGTTTCCGATGGAGAAAGCGACATCAACGACCCGAATGTAATTGTTTCCACAGACAAAACGACGGAGTTGGTGGAAGTGGAGCCGGTGCTGCCCAAAGAAAAACCATTTGTTGTGACTCATGTGGAAATTCCAGAGCAGGTAAAGGGTATTTATATGACCGCTTGCGTTGCTGGAACACCGACTTTTCGCAACAAGCTTGTTAAACTTATTCAAGAAACTGAACTCAACACGATTGTTATTGACATCAAAGATTATTCGGGAACAGTTTCTTTTAGTATTGATGACCCTCCTCTTGTAAAGGGTACGAATGGTGGTGGCTGCAGGGTCTCTGATATGCGAGAATTTATCCAATCGCTTCACGAAAAAAATATTTATGTTGTTGGGCGCATTACGGTTTTCCAAGATCCGTTTTACGCGGGAGAACATCCTCTGCTTGCGGTCAAAAAAGCAAGCGCGACCTCAACTGTTTGGAAGGACTACAAAGGGATTAGCTATATTGACGTGGGTGCGGAAGAATATTGGAAATATATTGTAGAGCTGAGCAGGGCGTCTTACAAAGCGGGATTTGACGAGATTAATTATGATTACGTTCGTTTTCCGTCCGATGGAAATATGCAGGATATTTATTATCCGTTTAGCGAGGATCGTTTAATAGCAGACTCTGATTTTGGAAAAGCGGAAGTATTACGGGATTTTTTTGCGTATCTGTATGAAGAAATGAAAGATACGGGAGCTGTGCTTTCGGCAGATCTTTTTGGTATGACCATGACAAACCCCGATGATCTGAACATTGGGCAAGTCCTTGAATATACCGCGCCGTATTTTGATTACATCGCGCCGATGGTCTATCCATCACATTATCCAAGCGGATTCAACGGTTATCAAAATGTGAACGATTATCCGTATGAGATTGTAAAATATTCTATGGATACCGGAGTGGAGAGACTTAAAAAAATGGCAAATTCCACAACAACAGTGATTAAAGGACGTGGCGTTGTATCGCCGGATCAGTTGCGTCCGTGGTTGCAAGATAATGATTATCCTGTTGCTTATACTCCGGAGATGGTGCGCACTCAAATTCAAGCTACATATGACGCGGGACTTACATCTTGGATGTTATGGGACGCCGCTAATACCTATACGCGCGCGGCGCTTGAACTTATTGAGGAGGAAGATTCTTAATTTTCTTATTAATAAGAAATAAAAGTTTAAATGTTCAATGTTCAACATCGAGTGTTGAACATTTTTTAAACTTTTATTCCGAGAAGGCTTTTTTATTATGGGTGGTTATAATATACTGTATCTATGAGAGAAGACCCTAATAAAGTAACATATTTTGCCGAAACAGATCGTAGGCAAAAAATACCGTTTGGTATCAAAGCGGATGATCGCGGTAAACACGTCTATGTTATCGGTAAGACTGGTATGGGAAAATCCACGTTGCTTGAGAATATGGCTATTCAGGATATCAAAAGTGGAAACGGCGTGGCTTTTGTTGACCCGCATGGAAAGACCGCCGAGCTTCTTCTTGAATATGTTCCGGAAAGCCGCATTGATGATGTGGTGTATTTTGCGCCGTTTGATATGGAGAATCCTATGTCTTTTAATATTATGGAAGATGTTGGGTACGACAAACGACACTTGGTAGCAAACGGGCTAATGTCCGCCTTCAAAAAAATATGGGTTGACGCGTGGTCTGCCCGAATGGAATATATTTTGAACAATGTCGTTCTTGCACTTTTGGAATATCCAGATTCAACATTACTCGGAGTGAATCGGATGCTTACTGATAAAGTTTATCGCAAAAAAGTGGTGGATAATATCACGGATCCCTCAACAAAATCTTTTTGGGTGGATGAGTTTGCAAAATATACAGACAGATATACTCAGGAAGCCACACCGGCTATTCAGAATAAAGTAGGGCAGTTTACCGCAAATCCTCTTATCAGAAATATTATTGGACAGCCGAAATCAAGTTTTGATATGCGTAAACTGATGGATGAAAAAAAGATTTTGATTATCAACTTATCCAAAGGACGCATCGGTGAGGGTAACGCGAATTTACTGGGAAGTATGATAATTACCAAATTATATCTGGCGGCAATGTCGCGAGCGGACAAACAAGAAAGCGAGATGCGCCGACTTCCTAATTTTTATTTATATGTTGACGAATTTCAATCATTTGCCAACGAATCGTTCGCTGATATTTTATCCGAAGCAAGAAAGTATAAACTTAATCTGACAATTGCTCATCAGTATATTGAGCAAATGCCTGAGGAAGTGCGCGCGGCTGTTTTTGGCAATGTGGGCACGATGATAGTTTTTCGAGTTGGCGCTTACGACGCCGACGTGTTGGAAAAAGAATTTGCGCCGAAATTTTACGCCGACGATCTGGTTAATCTTGGGTTTACGCAGATCTATTTAAAATTGATGATTGACGGTGTTTCATCGGCTCCCTTTTCTGCCACAACATTGCCGCCGATCTTGCCTCCGGAGATATCAAGTAAAGATAAGGCGATTGAGAGATCCCGCAAATTGTATGCAAAACCGCGCGCTAAAGTGCAAAAAGAAATTGATGATTGGTATGCGACCTCCAATAATGTGAACAATACGATCATAAAAGAAAAAGCGAATTTTCCACGGAAACAAAGTAATAATACAAGCACAGGTAATGCAACTGGTTATGTTGGCAATCGTGGCGGAGCTAATAATTCTTTTACACCCCGTCCTTTTTCTAAAGGCGGCAATTTTCAAAACAAACCGGCGTTTAAACCAACTCAAACTGTCCAACCGACTCCGCCACAGTCTATTCAGCGACCGGAGTATTCAAAAGACAAAGAACAAGAACTTAGAAAAATGATAGAAAAAGAAGTCAGTAAAAGCTTGCTGCAAAAGCCATTTTTACCTCAAGAGAGAGAAATAGAACAAAAAAGTTTTGGCGAGACAAAGCTTTCCTCCCCCGAAAAATCGCAAAGCGGACGAAGGGCAAGCGCCAAAGGCTCCGGCGAGGCAAAGCCCGCCTCCCCCGAAAAATTGCTCCGCTCACTCGGGGCACGCGCTGAAAGCTCCGGCGAGACAAAGCCCGCCTACGCTAAATCTGCAAGCAGATTCAGCTCCGGCGAGGCAAAGCAAGAAAATATTTCTTTGAATGATTTGAAACAAGAAGTAAAAAGAGCGCAAAAACCAAAAGAATCAAACAATTTAAATACATTAAAAGACACCCTGCGTACTGTGATGGAAAAAGAAGGGAAATCTGAGGAAATACCTGCTTTTGCTAAAGGTTCTGGTGTGGCAAAACCCGCCTCCGCTAAAAGCTACGGCGTGGCGAAGAAAAAAGAAAGTAATAAATTCAGTCGTCAAAATGAAGAAGTACCGGAGGATGTTTTAAAAAAAGTTCTTGAAGTGAAGAGCGAATAATATGTTTGTGTCGGAAAAATTTTTTAAGACGATAATTTTTGTGTCGCGGTTTTTGACGACAACTTTTTTATTTTTCTATTTGGCTCAGACTGCTTTCGCGCAGGTGGAGATCACTGAGATCATGTATGATTTTGAGGAAGGGTCAGATAGTGGACGGGAGTGGGTGGAAATACATAATACAAATGGGGACTTGATAGATATTTCAGATTGGCGGTTTTTTGAAGCTGAGACTAATCACAAATTAAAAATTATTTTCGGCGATGGAATTCTTTCGTCAGGAGAATATGCGATCATTGTTTCCGATGACGTAAAATTTTATATAGATAATCCAACTTTTTCCCATGACGTTCTTGATAGCTCGTTTTCTTTGTCTAATACAGGAGAAGTGTTAACCATTCGCGATAGTGATTTGAACGATGTTAATTTAGTAACGTATTCTTCCGAGTGGGGAGCAAACGGAGATGGGAACTCTCTGCAAAAAGTAAACGGCTCTTGGTGTGCCGGAACGCCGACTCCGGGTATGGAAAATATATCTGTTTGCGCTGATTCGCCAGATGATGACCCTAATCCCGCTCTGCGGGACGGGCAAGGAGATGACGAAGAGTATCCGCCAGATGATAGAAGTACTCAAGAACAAGAGTTACCTGCCACTTATTCTGGTACAATACCAAGCTGGACTGAAGAACCGAAGATTAGCACTTATGCCGGCGCGCGTAAAAGAATTGTGCTTGCCGGAGCAGATATTAATTTTGAAGGAAAATCTAATGGGGTGGACGGCAAGTTATTGCCGTATGCTCGTCATGTTTGGAATTTTGGAGACGGTTCGCAGGGTATTGGAAAAGAAATAATACACACATATTATTATCCGGGAGAATATGTGGTTGTACTCAACACAACATCCGGAGAATACGCGGCGATGGATAGAATTCTCGTGGAAGTGATACCCGCCGATATTTTGATCTCAAATGTTTCTTTTGACAATCCTTCTTTTATTGAAATATATAACAAAACTTCGTATGAGCTTGATCTGTCGCGGTGGCAATTGAAAGTGGGAGAATGGAAATTTACCATTCCGCGAGATACTTTCATCAGACCCAAGAAAAAAATTATTTTTCCATCCCAAGTAACAAAATTTTCTTTTAAAAAAGGTAGCGAGATCACTCTTTTATATCCAAGTGGAGATATTGTTACAAGTTATTATAAAGAAGAAGAGAATATTCCCACACAGGCAAATAAAATTTTAAACAACACGCAAACAGCACAACCTACAAATGACTATGTTGAAGAAAAAGTTGTTATTAAAAATACAACGAAAAACGAGGCGAGCAATAATTCATCTTCTCAAAATATCGTTAAATCAAAAGAAAATTCAGCACGGAGTTACGCGGACATAAATGAAAGTAAAGAAACAAAACCCTCCTCCGCTAAAAGCTACAGCGAGGCGAAGCCCGCTTTTACCTCACCGAAGCCTTTGGCGGAGGAGGGCGTCGCTAGAAGCTCTGACGTGGCAAAGGAAAAATTAATTAATTCCAATGTTAGCAATACCGCCCAAGTGGCAAATGTTCTAGGTGGAGTAGAACCACGAAAGGAAAATAAAAAAGATGGTTTATTTTGGGGAATTATCGGCGTTTCATTGATCTCACTTATCGCTATTTACGGAGTGCTTATTTCAAAAGAAAAAAAGAATTCTGTTTCGGCGGGAAACGAGGCGTGTTTATATAAAATAATTGAAATTGAGGATTGATATAATTTTGTGGCGGAGAGTGAGGGATTCGTCCCACGATTACTAACTAAATTTTTTCGCTCCGCTTAAAATTATAGTAAGTATCGCCGGACGCGGCTCGCTGTTGTTTCGTTTCTCCTTGTGGTCGGTATTTACAACATGCTCCGCCGTTCGAATCCCTACGAAAGCAAAGAAGTTTGCTTTCTCACTTTCCTTAAGAAAAATTTCCATATGCTTGTCAAATTTCCCTTGCGGTACTGTTTGGACGAAATCCGAACCTTTTTTGAGCAAAATCCAGAGGATTTTGCGGATTGAATCCCGCCCAGCGTTTTCGCCCGCCTCCGCTACCGCAACGGCCGAGCAAAACAGAAAAATTTTCTTTACATTTTTTTAATCGCGCGCTCCCAAAATTTTTTCAATTAAGGAAACGAAAATTTTTCTGTTTTGATATTCTGCTAACGCACAATTGCAGAAACGCTCCACCCCCAGTCCCGCTTTGCGGGACAACAGACGAGCAAAAATTCCTTTCCCCAGACACCCTTCCTTTTTGCCCTTTTGCTTCAATGCCCGCAGAGCGGGCGTGGCGATTTTAATTCAAAAAGAAACAATTAATTTATTTTAAAGTAGCATAATTTGAGACAAATAGCAAGAAAAAGTCTCTTTTCAAAAGAGGCTTTTTCTAAACTAGCGGCTTAATCTTCGTGCTCTTCTTGCCCTTCAAATTGATGGTTAATACCGTCTTTTTCAATATCTCCGCCTTTCTCATTTTCTATGCCTTCTTTGCTTTCTTTCTCATTATCATCGGCCTGCTCTACTTTCAAAACCGCTCCGTTGCCGGCA
>CAYPRS010000026.1:0-7735 GCA_964413235.1 uncultured Candidatus Saccharibacteria bacterium
AAATGGCCATGTAAATATCTTCGCTGAATATCTTTTCTTGGCCGCGCTGGAGACGATCACGCAGGTCTTCAAGGTCTTGGTACGCCGTGTCTAACACAGGATCACGCACAAAACCTTTTTCAGCGCGCATGTTAATTTGGCTTTGCACCTCAGCTACTTTCTTTTGGAATTTTTTTAATATACGAGCCGTATCTTCCGGGTGGATAAAAATTGATACATCAAAAACTTTATCCAGATTAACCACGGGAGAAAACCAACTGTCAGTTAAAACGCGCGGATACGAAATTATAAAAAAGGTTTTAACCAATTTGTCTCCCAACTCAAGATTTTTTGAGTTGATCTTTAAAGCTGACGGCGCGACAACATCACGCAATTCAAGTTCGCCCGTATCATAAGCGGTTTCTGGTAATAGCGCATTCCGTTTTATTTTTTTACTTTTTGAACTGAATAATCCCATATCTTTATTGTGTTTTAACTGACCGTCCCGTATCGGACGGATTAAAAATTTTATAAAACAATTCAACCACTTCTTCTGTTCCAAGAGGCGCGATGCGGATACCGGTTCTTGCTAATCCTTGGCGAACCACGTTTGCCCGTTGTTGGAGTTGGGAGCGTCCTTCTTCAAAACGTTCCAAAGACGACGATTCTTTTTCCTCAGTAGTTGCTTTTTTTGAGAAGACCCCTGCTGTTACATTTTCTGTAGAAATACCGGAATAATATGGAACTACAATAAAAAAAGTTTTGGACATAATGTTAGTATTTTCAGTGAAGTTTCTGACAAATTCAATGTATTCTTGAATTTGTATTCGCATTAAATCACCAATATCCGCGTTAAGACGTGTTTGCAAAAGAGATAAATATGGTTTTATATCAAGACGCCGTGATTGAATATATATTTGAGTGGTAAAATCAAGGGAATTGAGGAAATTTTGGAATTGCATAATTACCCCCATCTGTTCTTCTTCTGATTTAAGAGCAAAGTTAATAGACGATGCCATCAGAAGCATTCTCATAGATTTGTCTTTAAGAATAATAATGCCGTCGCGGACGTCCTCAATGGGAACAAATTTTTGTGATGATGTGGATTTTATAGCCATTTGTTTATACTAACTGCTTATACTATTTACTAATACTATCACTAAATATCTTTTTCTTTTACCTCACCAAAGCTTTTAGTATTGGCGGGTTCTTTTTTTACATCAAGATTCCATGAAATATCTTTCAACTTACTTTCTGAAATACTTGGGATGTCTATGGAAATTGATTTTAAGGGTTTTTCTTCTTCTTTTTCAACTATTTGTTTTTTAGGAATACGTTTCCATGTATATAGTTTACTTTTTATAAAGAAAAATTTAAAACCGGCTTCTAATATTTCAACAAAAGGTTTCCCGTATTTTTCTTTTGGATAAAAAGCAAGAGCAAGAGCTAAGCCCATCACGACAACGACAAGGGGAACTTTTATAAAATTTAAAAAAGATGGCAGTATCTCCCACAACACATAAGACATTGCTCCGGCTCCGACAACATAGATAACTTGCGCAAAAGTAAATGAGCCGAATATTTTGTCTTCAATGTCTATAAATTGCGGTACTTTAAATTCCATAATAATTACTTTAAAAATATTTATTTCGGTCCGTTGTTTAAAATTCAAAAACACGAAACCCTCTATTCAATTGTTTCAAGATAAGGATTATTTTTAATTTCCTCTTTCTTCCTTGCTGTGCTGGAGTCTTCGGTGCTTGTCCCGAGTGAACGAAGTGATTTTTCAGGGCGTGCCCCGAGTGAACGAAGTGATTTTTCGGGGGAAGAAGGAGAGGTTGGTGGTTTTGGTATTGAATCTTGAGGAGTTTGTTCTGAGACAAGGGGCAATGAATTTTTCGGGGCGTGCCCTTCGTCCTCGGAGTGATTTTTCGGGGCGTGCCCCGAGTGAACGAAGTGATTTTTCGGGGCGTGCCCCGAGTGAACGAAGTGATTTTTCGGGGGTATTACGAAGGTTTGTCTTAATTTTTCTTCAAAAGGATTTGTGAGTTTTGTTACACTGGAACCTTGTTTGTCGCCCGCCTTCATGGATTCTGAAGAGTTTGGAGATTTAGGCGGGGTCTCTTTCGGGGCTTGCGGAACAGGTTTTTGCGGAACAGAGATAATAGTTTTTTGCTTTGTCTCGCCAGAGCTTTTAGCGCTTATCCCAAGTGAGTCTCGCGATTTTTCGCCACCGGCGTGCTTTGTTATACCGGAGTCTTCGGTGGTGGAGTTTTTCTGAGGAGTGCTTAGAGTGTGATGAATTATTTTTTCCTCTTTTTTTGTGAACCCCGTACCCTTTTGTGGTGTAGGGTTTAATCCGTGAAGTTCAATCAAAAGATCTTTAACTTGTGAGAATATTTTTTGGTTTACTTCTTTGGCGATCTTTTGCGCACGCTCTTTTGGAATTTCAAGTTTTTCCACCAAAGAAGGAACAAAATCTTTAGGGTGAAGCATTCCGACAAGGACTCGTCCAGTCAAGCGACCAAGATCTCTGTTTCCTATTCCCTTATTGTCATCCACGCTATGATCTGCGGCTATCTGCGCCAGTGTCTCAGCTGTTTCAAAAGAATCAACCACTTCTTGGATCTTTTGGGGAGCGTTTTGATAATGATCTTTAAATAACATAAATATTCAATAATTTTTAAAATTCTTCTCCTCCTCGCGCGCTATTTAACCATTGAGCTGTTCTTTTTGCTTTTTTACCAGCTACTAAACTTTGACCTTCCGGGTTTACTGCAATTACTGCATCATCTTTAACAAAGCTTTCAACAGAATTACGTATTTGTTCTCTTTCGCTTCCTGTTGCTGTTTTTTGAAGAGTTTTTAGTCCACCAATATCAAGATTAATAGCAACTTCAGGTTTAACCAATATCTCTCTGTCCATATCTTTTATCTGATCACTAGTAAGATCTCCCATGATCTTTTTGGTACCTTCAAAGTCTCCTTTTCCTATAGCTTCTTCAAGAGATTTCTCAATAGCGGAAATCCCTTCTGCTTTAATAGCGTCTCTTGTTTCTTTATCTCCTTTTCCTACTAACTTCGCTGCTTTTTTATCTGCTATCGCGTCATGTCGCGCCAGATATTTTCGTGGAGAAGTAAATAGTTTTTGAGCGAATGCCGGTTCTTCCGCGTCCGGTTCAAAGTTTTCAGCTCGTCGCTCAAGACGTTTAGAGTGAAGCTCTCTGGCAGTCATTTCTTCGCCGGTTATAGGGTCTTTTACTTTACGGAATTTTCCGTATTTGTCGGTAGCAAGAATATTTCCAAGTCTTTCATCTCTTGCGTTGCGAGTTTTTCCGCGCGCTTCTTCTGCCGCTACTATTCCGCCTTTTCCTCTGTCTTTACCTGCCCCGACAACGTTAGAGCCAACTTTACCGGAACTTAAGGTTCCCAACGTTCCGCCAATTGCCGCGTCTCCCATTTTTGTATTTCTTACATCCCATGAACTCTTGGCGGCGGCATCCCCTCCTTGCAAGATCATACTTCCGGCTCCTTTGGCAAATCTATTTTTACTTTCCGCTAATTTTTTAAAGTGGTTGCTTTCAGTTATCATACGTCCGGCTCGTCCCCCAACCTGTCGTCCCGCCATAGCTCCTCCGGCGAGCATTCCTCCGGTCATCTTTCCGGCAAAGCGGATAGACGAACTTGCTGTTTTTTCGGAAACCGCTTGCGCGATCACAAGTGCTCCCCATATCAGACCAATGAGAACAAAAAAGTTTAAAAATATTGCAAAATTATCAGTCTTTCCCATAGCAGCTATTGCTAAAGAGGTATCATCGGAATGGTTTAGTTTTAGCAAATCACCGCTTCTTATAATACTGCAAACCAGAAACAACATAAACAAATACACCGGAGCAATAATGGCGTTTTCTGTAATAGCGCTCCACCACATTTTTGAATATTTTTGAGTAGCAGGTAAGACAAAACCGACAAATCCTATTGGAGAGACAATCATTAGAAAAATAAACGCTATGGTTCGTTTGATAAAGATAAACGCACCGGCAAAAAACACAAAACCGGCTATCATCTGAAAAATTGTGCCCAAGAAAAGTATTATCCCGCGAGACATATGTTCAAGTTCTATTGGTACAGCTCCGATAGGTACTTTTTTATTTTCAGTATCAAAAACAGTATCTAATCCAAGACCGCTTTTTAAAATACTAGCAGGACCATAAATTGTTTCTCCGCCAACATCGGTTGTCATGCTATTATAAAAAGTTATGGCAAACATATTGGAAACATCAATAATAACTTTTGTAAAAAACAGACTAAAGTTGATCAGAAGCGCGGCAATGATTAGATTTCCCAGAGTTTTTTTCCAGTTAAAGGTGGTTGCTTGCAAGATAGTGGCGAGAGAAATATAAAGCAAGATAAATATAAAGAACATATTACATACATCGCGTACGATTCCCCACCCGGTATTTATGCTGGTAATTTTGCTTATCAAATTACTATCCAGACTTTGACTGATGGATACGTCCAAAATCCAAGTAGCTAGCATTAAAAAGAAACCAGAAATCCAAAAAAGTAATCTTCCAATGAGTTCAAATATTTGACCAAAAACCTTGTTTACTACAAAATCTGTTGCGCCGGATACAACCTCCCCTCTTCTTCCGGTGGAATTTGTTAGAACTTCGCTGATTTTCCAAGGCACTGAACCCTCAACTTTTTCTGAAGCCCAAAATATACCATCTTCTAACATACCAGCATGAGCTTTCGGAGTTGCTACCGGAGAAAACACTACAAAAACCACAGTACAAAGTGTTGCCAAAAGAAGAGTCGCTGAAACGATCCAATGAGTTTTTTTATTATTTATTTGCGCGAGCATTTGCATTTTTGTGAATGGTTTTGGGATTTAAAATTGGGATTTAGTAGACATTTAATTATTTTGTTTTTGGATTTGACGGGATTTGAACTTACTGTCGCTAAAAGCTCCGGCGAGGGCGAGGTAAAACAAACTTTTTATTATGGTGTACCGTATTTTTCTACCTCAAGTTTAATCTCATCAAGTCGTTTTCCCAAAGCTTCCGCTTTCCACGGAGCTCCGCTCCCCCACATAACATCATCCCAAGTATTAACCAGCATGTTTCTTGACCAATAAGTGGTGCTTGTTCCAAGACCATAGTAACCAACTAACACTTGTTCAAATTCATTAAAGAGCTCTTGAGGAGTTTGCTGATTATTAAGGAGTTGCTGCACTTTGTAATCACGAAGTGATTTTTGCTGAAGTTGGTAAGAAAGCTCTTGGGAGGAAGTACCCGTCCCTTCCCCAATTTCATCAGCTGTCCTAAGGGCTTCAATTCCGGACTGTGATGCTTGATATAGATTTTGACCCAGCATATTTCCCGGAGTTACTATTTGTGGATTGCGGTAAAATGGATCATCGCCATAATCTAATTTAGACAAATATCCTCCATATACTTCCCACTGATCCTTTTGTTTACTCGCGGCTTGACTCATTCTTTGCGCTATGTTGGATTCTATCAGACCGGTAACATTCAACGCGCTGTTTCTTGCTTTATGAGCGTAAATCTCTGCGGGACTGCTTCCCGCCGGTAGCGCTGTATATTCTACCCTTTTTTTTAATTCTTTAAACGAATCCCTTTCTCTTAAATTATCATTTATCTGTTTAGCTATGTCGGCTTGTGTCGCGGAATCTAATCCTAAATCATTCTTGGCTACCGCTCCCCCTGTTATTTCGTCTAAACCACCGGCGAGCTCATTATTTGCTACTCCCATGGCTACATTATCCACGTCTCCGTAAACAGCGCCTTTTGTGGTTGTTGCTACTCCGTCAATGTAAATTCTTTGCTCAAGCTCTTCGTTTGACCATTTAATAGTTGCCGCGGCAAGAGTACTCAAAAGCTGTTGACTCAACATATAAGTTTGCGCGTCGGTAAAATATTCTTTGACCATACTATGCATTTGCATATTGATCTGCAATTTTTGCCACTCAACCATTTCTTGAAGCAAACAATTTAGAGAAATTGAATTATTTACTTGTGCAGGAGTTAATTCATCAGGATTAGGAAGAAAAAAATATGGATTTGCCGGATTTGTATAATAACCTTTTTGTGCTATGGTTCCATCAGGATTTCTTATTTCTTCCGTACTTGGGTCTTCAGGACCTATGTCTCCATTTCCTTTTCCTGAGTTTGTTCGCCAAGGATTGCTTCTTCTCATGTCTATCTCTGCTCTATGTATTATAGGATAAAGCACCCATTCTTTTATGCCATCTTCTTTACCATTTATATCTTTATCTTGGAAGACCCAATCCTTTTTATATACTCCTGTTTCAAAGGGATCATCAGTATCACCATCATTATTGAGATCTGCAGTACCAAACATTGATCGTTTATCTGAAATTACAGGCTCTGTTCTGGTTTCACATATTTCAGCGGCAATCTCAACCGGATTACCGTCTACCATATAAGTTCCTCCACCGGCGGATCCGACAGTAGATTCAAGAAAAAGCTTAAACGCTGAGATAAGTTCCGCGTCTTTTACAGGAACAAACGCTTGCGCTCCCGCTCTTTGCGGGACAAGAAAAGTTGTCAATAATAAAACCAATCCGGTTATTATAAAAAGAGAATAAAGTTTTTTTAAACCGACATTAGAAATACTAGATGTGATCATAATTATGAATTAATTATAAATTACCAAGGTCGTTCCTTAAGGAGGAATGAAGCGAAGCGTAATGACGGAAAAGGTGCGACCTTGGTAATTTACGAAACGCAACCTTAGCAACTTACAAATATTAAAATTAAAACTATACTCACTATTATACAAAATTAAACCACCATATACTTCTTTTTTCTGTGGATAAAAAAAAGACAAAATAAAACACCTCTAATAATTAGAGGTGTTTTTTCTCTTTTCTTTATCATCTTAATTAGATAAAGAAAGGATAGAAGGACCCGGATCGTAGCTTATACGACTTCTAAAACTTTGTATATCCTCTTTATTTTTAGAAGACAGAGTTCCTTGATAATAAAAAAGAGTGCCTGTTATACCAAAGCCATGTGAAGTATTCTCTACCACTGTAAATCCATAATTTTCCCCTGGATGTGTAGATCCGTAACTATTCTTCATGCTGTTCTCTAAATAGTAAGAGCAAGCCTTATCAGGATAAAGTGGATCATCAGGATAAGAGAAACAACCCCCGTAAGAGTAATACCCTTTATCCTGTGGCTTAATTCTTTCTTTTTCGCTGGTAAAACGTTTAACTTCATGCCATTTTTTAGCATCATCAACATATCCAATAGAGAAGTCAAGTTTTTTACCTTTTTCTATAGAATTTACCCTTAAATATAAAGGGTGTCCATCTACAAAACCAAAAGTATCATCCCACTCTCTATATGCGTTCTTGTTGTTGTTTTGTTCCTCGTATTCATGAAGAGTGCTTACATACTCCCCGTATCCTTTTACAGTCGCATAATCAGTTGCTTCTCCTATTGGTTCACATCCACCATCTTTTTCATTAAACGCCATTCCGTCAGGGCATTCACTTGCCGGTATAAAAACAGGATCTTCCGGATATTCCGGTTGATCAGAATCCTCTGTAACAGCAGGAATTGTTCCTTCTTCGTTATCTTCTGGCTCTGGATTGTCAACAGTTCCTATTGCCGGTAAGTTGTTTTCTGATGGGGGAACAACTGCCGGAGCAGAATTTTTCTCAATATTGACACTACTCAGAAACATTATTCCTCCACGCAAC
>CAYPRS010000027.1:0-7285 GCA_964413235.1 uncultured Candidatus Saccharibacteria bacterium
TACCTTAAGTATACACATCTAAAAAAATACCGCAATGCCTTTTCGTTAAGAATTGATAGAAATTAATACCTGTTATTTTTTGATCTTTTGAGCACAACGCGTACGATCAAAAACATAAGAAGAAGTAATAGTAAAATACGGATAATTTTGCCAATACCTGAACTGTCGCTTAAAAACGCGGATAACACAGACGCAAGATTTCCCAATCTGTCTTGCCCGTCCACCGCAGGTGGATTAGGGTCGCTTCCTGTTTGATCCGAATCTGTACCAGCGGTATCAAAAACTTCCCCGCTTTCTTCTTCAAAAATAGAATCTATGGTGTGTTCTCTATAATTTTTAAAAGAACGAAAAAACCACCTTGCTCCGCCGAGAAAAGGTAGTTTCAAAACTTGTAATTATTTTATTATTGTAATGTTGGTGGCGGGAAAATTGCATATTTTTATAACACTTCATACTTCTGCTTTTCCCGGATTTCCCCATCTCTAAGAAAAATTACACAATAAACAATATATACTTTAATATTATTCCCGGTTCAGGTTTGAATCCAAGTTCTCATACTACTTTTTGTCAATAAAATCCAAAAGATACAACACATTTAAAAAAAGACATCAAATCATGTTTCTCTCGGACAAAATCCGCGCTCTTGTTAAGTGATATTTTCATTTAAGCAAAGGTCTTTTATCCGATTTTTTTGTTTACTTCAAAAGTTGAAATAAAAGGTGTCAGACACCTTTGTTTTATTTAAAATGTGGTGTAATTTGAATTTGTGCTCCCCTACGGGTACCCTTGCCTTGGAAAATTTTCTAAGGTCGCACCTTTCCCGTCGCTAACACCTTTCTCACGACAGGCGCGCTCCTTCTCAAGGAACGATCTTGGTTTTCCCCAGTGTTTAAATAAATTTGATATCACTTTAAATTACGAAATATCTTTTACCGCAACTTCCGTGTTCGCGTGAATTCATTTAAACATCTTTTTCTGGTACAATTCAATTATATGGATATGAAAAAAAATGAAGACTTGGAATGGCAAGCCCCGGAATATACCCATAAAGAAAAAGATTCTGAATGGTATTGGGGTGTAGGAATTTTAACTCTCGCAGGAGTCGCCTCCGCGTATATGTTTGGCAATTTTCTTTTTGCCGTTTTGGTTTTCCTTATTGGATTTACTATGGCACTTTTCGGCGCACGCAAGCCAAAGATAATTACTTTTGAAATAAGCGGACGAGGTGTCCGCGCAGACAATACCCTCTACCCTTTCCAATCCCTCTGGTCTTTTTGGATTCTTGAAAAAGAACACGAGAATTTACTTTTGTTAAAATCACAAAAAAAACTTTCTACTCAAATATCCATACCATTGGGAGACACTGATCCGGAAATGGTGCGAGATTTCTTGCTTAACTATTTGATAGAGGAAGAAGGCGCTGAGTCTGTGGCACAAAGATTTATGGATTACTTGGGATTTTAACTAGCGTGTGATAAAGTGCAAATTAGAAAAAAGATATCCTCTCGTCATTTCCTCCTCCACCAAAGGCTTCACAGGACAAGCAACGGGTCCCGAAAAATCACTTCGTTCACTCGGGGCACAGCCCCGAAAAATCACTCCGTTCACTTGGGGCACAGTAGGACGCGGTTTTGCAGAAGTTTCAATGTAGACACGCCTTTCACTTGCGTTTAAAATTTTGACAATATAAATATAAACAAGTTATTATAAAAAATCCTCTCGTCGTTCAACGGATAGGACACAGCTTTGCGGAAGCTGCAATGTAGGTTCGATTCCTGCCGAGAGGACAAAATGAATAAAATGAATATATCCTCTCGGCAGGAATCGAACAGGAAAGGGGTCGGGAAAACTCTAGTTTCCCCGTGGAGGAAGGCAGGGAGCAAAGCGACCGTTGGAAAACCGTGGGTTTCCAAGGAGTTCGATAGCAAAGCGTCCTGCCGAGAGGACAAAATGAACCCTGCCTTAGAATTATATTTACAAGAGTTGAAATCCTTTTTTAATAGCGATGTGACCTTTATATCTAAACATATTGGATTAGGTCCTTTTCCTGTGTATGAAATAGAAAACTCCGGTAATAAGTATGCGATAAAATTTGAAGATTCAAAAACAATACAAGTAATTTTAGAATTCTATAAACAATATTCATATATATCTTTATTTCCAAAAATTATACATGTATCCAAAAACAAAAAGGCTTTTGTAACAAATTTTATTGAAGGAAAAATTTCCTCACAAGATACTATCCAAAAAGATGTTGTATTATTGATTATTAAATCCGTAATAAATAATTACAAATCAAATGATAAACATGTTTGGGGAGATATTCTCAATCCAACCCAGCTACAAGATTTCATTTTAAATGCAGCAAGTGAGCGTTCTAAACAAACAGACGAGGCGTTGCACAGAAAAGAATTTGAAACCATACAACATATAGTAGAAGACCTTTTTGGCACTTTTAGATCAAAACCATATCTTGTTCATGGCGACCTTGGAGATCATAATCTTATAATAAGAGAAGGAAAAGTAGTTGGAATAATTGACCCATGGGTTATTCTAAGTATACCGTTGTTGGAGCTATATTTTTTAATTTGTTCCAAGCCACATAATTTTTCTTCTGAAGAGATAATTTTATTTTTTACTCTGATAAAAGAAAAAACGGGTTTTACGGAGTCTAATGCACTAGACCTTTATCGCATCAGTCTTTATCAAAGAATCGGCACTTGCATTAAACACCACCCCAGACATCTGCTCCAATATATCGAAATATATAATAAACATTTTAAGTAACTTGTGTTGCGTAGTAGACAAAAAATCGCCTTTTGGCGATTTTTTTGTTTTTGACTGGAAAATTATTTTTTAGAAATCTTCTGGATCGCTTTGACAAGTCTGGATTTTTTGCGAGACGCGGTGTTCTTCTTAATAATTCCGCGCTTAGCGGCTTTATCAATCGCTTTATACGCTTTGGAAACAAGAGCTTCCGCGCCTTTGGAATCTTTTTTCTTTATAAGATCACGAATATCTTTTACCGCTTTTTTCATCGCTCTTGTACAACGATCATTAAAAACCTTCTTTCTAAGAGATGCTTCGTGCGCTTTTTTTGCTCCTTTTATAATTGGCATGATTTCAAAAGTATAACGCATATTCTCAAAAAAGCAAGAGTTTAGAGCCTGTTCAATGTCTCGTTTCAAGGCAGAATTTCGGAATTCTGACCAAAAAGCAATGTCGTAAGACAAAACTCTTTCTTTCACGTCGAGATATTGAATAGGTTCTAAGAACGCCAATTTTTTCCGCTTTTATTCCCCTTTAATAATTAAACATATTATTTCCGTTGTTTCTGCCAATACTTCCGATGAAACTTTTTCTTTAAATGAAACCTTTTGTTCTCGCCAATCAATACTACGAATTTGATCAACAAGAACAACGCCTGTTGTTCTCTCCTTTATTAAAACAACTTCAAAAGGATATCCTTTTTTAATGGAAGTTATCGGGGCTACAAGAGCAAGACTTGTCTTTATGTTGTAAATTTTCGGCGACAAGACAATTGCCGGACGTTTATTTGCTTGTTCATGTCCTTTTTGAGGATTAAAATTTACCCACACAATATCTCCTCTATCTGGCGTATATGCTTTTTTTCTTACCATACTTCTTTTCCTTGAGATTCTCCCCAATCTACCTCTTTATAAAGATTCTTTTTTGTTATTTTTTTGACCATTTCTTTAAGAGATAATTTAGGGCGAAGAACTCGTTTGACAACAACACCTTCTTTACTATCTACCACAACAACACCACACCCCTCTTCCAGTGAGTGTTTTTGCGCGATATCTTTAGGAATTCGTACAGCAAGACTGTTTCCCCATTTTTTTATTTTTGTTTCCATGATCTTGTTTATATATGTATCTACATAGTATATACATATAATATTGTATGTCCACCCCACTCCTTTATGGCACCTCTATGAAAGAGTGCGAAATTCAAAGTGAAATTTTCTTTTATCTCTCTCTATTGTACTGTATGATAAATACATGATTGGGTATATAAACGGCAATATTATTTTCTCTTGCGACAAATACGTAATTTTAAATGTAGGCGGTGTTGGTTATAAAATATATATCTCTCCGGATACTTTAAATAGTATTTCCGGAAAAGAAGACGTCAAATTATGGACTCATCTTGTCGTGAGAGAAGATGCGTTAGATCTATACGGCTTTCTTGATCAAAAAGAATTGGACTTTTTCAAACTGCTTATTGGAATTTCCGGTATCGGACCCAAAGGAGCTCTCGGTATTATGAGTGTTGCTCCGGTAGAAACAGTCCTTTCGGCGATCGGCACCGGCGACACATCGTATCTGACAAAAGTTTCCGGAATCGGAAAAAAGAACGCCCAAAAGATCGTGCTTGAACTTAAAGATAAAGTAGGAACTCTTGCCAGTATGGAAAAAACAAACACAGGACTTCATGAAGACATTGATGTTATTGAAGCATTAAGATCTCTCGGCTACAAAGAGCGCGAAGCGCGAGAAGTTTTGCAAGAACTGTCTCCAGAAATCAAAGGCGCAAGTCAAAAGATCACCGAAGCATTGAAGCTTATGGGTAATAATAAATAACCCTTTATCTTTAAAAATATGGAAAAAATCCTCCGACAAATAAAAAAGATAATTCCCGCGCCTGTTTTTAGCGTGCTTCAACCCGCTTATCATTATGGTCTGGCTATTCTTGGCGCGCTCCGTTATGGTTTTCCTTCACGTAAAATTTATATCGTGGGTGTTACCGGTACAAAAGGCAAATCCAGCACTACGGAAATAATAAACGCTATTTTGGAAAACGCCGGACACAAGACAGCAATGGTTAACGGCATCAGATTTAAAGTTGGAAAAAATTCAACTCCAAACAAACTTAAAATGACCATGCCCGGGCGAATGCTTATTCAGCAGTATATTAAAAAAGCCGTTGCCGAGGGGTGCGATTATTTTATTTTGGAAATGACTTCAGAGGGCGCAAAACAGTTTCGCCATAAGTTTTTAAATCTTAACACAGTAATCTTTACAAATATCTCACCGGAACACATTGAATCGCACGGCTCGTATAAAAAATATTTGGACGCGAAACTTTCCATCGCTCGCGAGCTAAAAAACTCCTGTAAAAAAAAGACTGTGATTATTGCTAATATTGATGACGAAGAGGGTGAAAAATTTCTCGCGGTAGAAGCAAGGATAAAAAAACCATTTTCTCTGAATGATATTACTTCCTATGAATTAAAAAACGACGGGATTGATTTTGTTTTGGGAGACGAGAATTATTCTTCTCCGCTGTTAGGAGAATTTAACCTCTATAATATTCTCGCCGCGGTAACTTTCGCGCAAAGTTGCAACGTTTCAAATAAAGACATTAAGGTTGCGTTGAAAAAAATTTCCGGCATTCGCGGGCGGGTTGAAAAAGTGCGGGCGGGTCAAGACTTTGACGTGGTAGTTGATTATGCCCATACCGCCGATTCACTCCGTCAGTTCTACGGAACATTTGAAGGAAAAAGGAGAATCTGTGTTTTAGGCTCATGTGGAGGTGGACGCGACAACTGGAAACGTCCCAAGATGGGCGCGGTTGCCGATACTTTTTGCGATACAATAATCCTCGCCAACGAAGATCCTTATGATGAAGACCCGATGCAAATCATAAACAACGTAGCCGATGGAATTAAAGATCACAAGCCAACTATTATTTTAGACCGGCGTGAAGCTATCGCGTACGCGCTTGAAGAAGCCCGCACGGGCGACGCTGTTCTCATCACGGGCAAAGGCACTGACCCGTATATCATGGAAGAAAACGGAAAAAGAACGCCATGGGATGATGCGGATGTAGCGCGCGAGGAGTTGGAAAAATACTTGAAAGTTGAACCTGTCTACCGGCAGACCTCCAAGTAGTTAAAACTTTTTAAAATATTAAACACTTGGATGTTCAACACCGAGTGTTGAACATTTTAAAAAATTATATATTAAGAATCCTAAACAGTGCTATTCCTGCCGAGACGGAAACATTGAGCGATTCTTTTTTCCCTCTCATTGGGATCTCCGCGATGATATCACATTTATCTAAAACGTCTTTTGAGATGCCACTTGGTTCATTTCCAAAAACAAAGGCCGTTTTGTCTGAAGCCTCTACTTTTTTATAATCCGTGGAATTTTCCGCTTGTTCAATGGCAATAATTGTAAAATTATTTTCTTTAAGTTCTTTGAGCGCATCTAGTGTATTTTCAAAATGTTTCCATTTAACTGTCTTTTCCGCACCGAGAGATACTTTGTTAAAATCTTTTCGCATTCGTCCAAACCGGTCAATTGGCTGTGGCGTGTACCCGCATAGATGGATCATATCAACATTCGCTGCATCAGCAGTGCGAAAAATAGACCCGACATTGTGGACACTTCTAATATTGTCTAAAACTATTATTTTCTTCGTCATTATAAACACTTTATCATAATATAACTTTAAAAACGCTTGAATTATAAACATTTCATGGTATTATCGTTTATGTTGAAACTCTCAATATTTTTGGAGGGTTTTTTAAAATTAAATATAAACAAATTACCGCCCATAGCTCAGTTGGTAGAGCAGTTGCCTTTTAAGCAAACGGTCGTAGGTTCAAATCCTACTGGGCGGACAATGATAAAAAGTGCTGGATTCTTTCCAGCGCTTTTTATCATCTTTCCGAATAGAGTGAGTCACCTGTTTGGCTTATGTTAGGACTTGAAAGCTGGAATATGTCGCGAGCGTAGCGTAGCGACAGCGAGGCGGGGTCGCGAGTACTTAGTATTTTTGAGTCCGAGGATACGAGGACGAAAAAATACTTAGTAACTTGTGACCGAGTTCTACTGGGCGGACCAACAAAGTTACGTAAACGATTTTTACTTTTGCGCACTATTATAATAAAATATTCAATATGCAAACTGTGATTGTCCTAGACAATATTAGAAGTGTCCACAATGTTGGATCCATATTTCGCACTGCTGATGCAGCGGGAGTTAATGAGATATATCTATGTGGGTACACACCACAGCCGGTTGATCGGTTTAGACGAGAACGAAAAGATCTTGCCAAAGTGGCACTTGGCGCGGAGAAGACGGTTAAATGGAAACATTTTGAAAATACAATGGATGCACTAAAAGAACTCAAAGAAAATAATTTTATTATTGTCGCTGTTGAGCAGGCGGAAAATTCCACGGACTACAAAAAAATTAAAACTTCCGAAAAAACCGCTTTTGTTTTTGGAAATGAACCAAGTGGCATCTCAAAAGAC
>CAYPRS010000028.1:0-7088 GCA_964413235.1 uncultured Candidatus Saccharibacteria bacterium
TTCAATCCGCAAAATCCTCCGGATTTTGCTCAAAGAAGGTTCGGATTTCGTCCAATAAACACTACAAATTACAACAAATCCCAAGCTATCGCTTGGGATTTGTTTTTTGTGGACCCGACAGGAATTGAACCTGCGACCTCCTGAGTGCAAAACAGGTGCTCTAGCCAACTGAGCTACGGGCCCATTATTTTATTTATTTTATAATACTGTCTAAAAACTTTCTCTCTTAACCCGACTTCAAAAACTTTTCTCTTTTTATCACTTATGTTTTTTCAATATATCGCTCAATACGACAAAAAAATAAAAGGACGGTTGTGTCTTGTAAATTTATTATATCCTCCATTATGCTCTTTGAGTCTAACATTTATATCTTTGCTTGTATATCCTACATATCGTTTTCCGTTCTTAACGCTTTTTAGTATATATAATATACAATAAACATAAACATCTTAAGCCCCAACCATCAGTCAGGCTGAATAAATAGCTGGTCCGCCTCTGGCGGAAACTGAGCTACAGATCCCTTATATGGAACTTTCAAAAATACTTGGCACAAACCAAGTGATAAACATTAGACCCATTGCATAATTAATTTCGTGACGAAATTTTTAGATTCTGAGACAAATTTTTCAAATAATTTTTGAGATTTAGCTGTGCTAAGCTGAAAAAATTTTTGGGAAATTTGACCAGAATATGGAAATTGCAGTAGAAATTAATTACGCAATGGGTCTAGTATAACCTATTTTTTTACTAAAGCAAGCTCTATAAGATAATCAAGAAATTCAGACAGCTCAAATCCTCCCGCTTTAAGTATGTTTGCCATGGAAGAATCCTCTGAAAGTCCGGGTTGACTGTTTAATTCAAGTAAGTAAATGCCACGCGGTGAAACAATAAAATCCGAAGTGGAATAGTGACGCAAACCAATCTGTTTATGTGCTTCCACAGCCATTCTTTGTATAATTTCAGTCCTCTCCCTCTCTATGTTCGCGGGAGACACTTTTGTTGCTTTTCCTCCATATCTGGCGTCATAACTTAATATTTCCTCGTCATCCGGAGTAATAATCTCAAGTAACGGCAAAGCAAAAGAATCGTTTGAATCCAGCCCGTCAATAACGGCACAGGTAACTTCTCTTCCCTTAATATATTCTTCCACTAACACCGCTTTATTTTTTTCCAATGTTTCGTTCACGGTGGAAACAAGATCTTCAAAACCATGAACCACCTTAACACCCAAAGATGAACCATCGGATACGGGTTTTATAATATATGGAGCATACATTTTTTTAAAAATGGACTGTGCAATTTCCGGAACATTCTCACCTTGCTTTATGGTTTTGCTTTTTGGTGTTTGTATCTCATAAAATTCAAAATATTTTTTCGCGAGATCTTTATTCATACCAACCGCGGAAGGAACTATACTTGATCCGGTATACGGCAAATTAAAAGTTTCAAGTATTTGCTGAATTTTCCCATCTTCCCCATACTCACCATGCAGAGCATTGAAAATAACGTCAACATTGCGAGCAACTTTCTCGGGCTTCGCCGGAAAACCATTTATGTGCCACTGTCCGTCTTTTGTAATAAGAATATCAAGAGCCTCGTGTTTATCTGTCGATAAGCCATAGAGAACAGCATCACCTGTTTTAAGTGATATATCATACTCGGAGCTTATACCTCCCCGCAGGACCCCAACTCGTGTTTTTTGCATGCACATATTATATCACGACATGAAATAAATTTTACAACAAAAAAAAAGATGTGCATCCAAGCTCTCTTTTGTTGATTTTTCGCACATAGTTAAGTACAATGATGAAACAGTGATCATGCCGAAGTGGCGGAACCCCGTAAAGCTGCAAAGCATCTACGGGGCAGATTGGTAGAAGCATACGGTAGTAATTTGATCAGTATGCCGAAGTGGCGGAATTGGTAGACGCGCACGACTCAAAATCGTGTCCCGCAAGGGGTGAGGGTTCGATTCCCTCCTTCGGCACATATATAAAATACTATACTTTTTGGTAGAGTATTTTATATATGTGAACGAAGAGAAAGCAAACTGCTTTGCTTTCGTGAGGAATCGAAAAACGGAGCATTGTTGAGTGAAACGAAACCGCGAGTCCGGGCAGGAGCCACACAATATTTTCAGAGCAAAGCGAATGAAAATATTGATGTGAGCTGACTCCGATTCCCTCCTTCGGCACCACGAAAAGTAATTTGCGTTACCTCATGGCACGCATATAAAAATATTCATATAAAACATTATGGCAATAATTAAAAAGAAAACTTGGTCTGAATACTTTGAGAAAATACTCTCGGAATCAAAAACATTTGAACTGCGAATAGCTGATTTTGATATACAAGAAGGCGATGTCCTTATCTTGCAAGAATGGGACCCTAAAACAAAAGATTACACTGGCAGAGAAATACAAAAGAAAGCCGGCTTTATTTTCAAATCAAAAATAGACGAACTTGAAAAATTTTGGTCCAAAGAAGAAATTGAAGAATACGGGATACAAGTGATCTCCTTGCACGATACAGATAAATAATAGCCCAGGTGGTGAAATTGGTAGACACATACGCTTCAGATGCGTATGCCGCAAGGCATGGAGGTTCAAGTCCTCTCCTGGGCACCACGAAAAGTAACTTGCGTTACCTCGTGGCATGCCACGAGGTAACATAAGTTACTTTTCGTGGTGCTGAAATACTAACCTTTGCGCGAACCTATTTTGAACAAAAGACCTAATCACATGCTCCGCGTGCGTGGTAATTGCCAACCTAAACCATACGCGCGAAGCGTGTCCGTAGCGCCTCGGGCTCTTCCTGCTGGTCGCGCAAAAACCAAAAATTCCTTACCTTATTTATTTCCCGCCGTCGCAACGGCGGGGATATGAGGGACAAGAAAATATTGAAAGGAAATTTTGGTTTTGCTCCGCCGTCTAAATTATAGTTTATCACAAAATGCTGATTTTAGATATTGATTTTTAGCATATATGCTGATAATATATGAGTAGGACAATACAATCAAAAGAATATGCCAAAATTATCAAGCGTCTGCGCGAAGCGCGTACAGAAACTAGTCTGAGGCAAATTGATGTTGCCAAAAAATTAAAGCGACCACAGTCCTATGTTTCTCGCATTGAATCTGGTGAGTATCGCGTTGACGTATTAGAAGTTAAGAAACTCGCGAAGATTTACAAAAAGAACATCAATTATTTTTTATCTTGATATGCAAAAAGAACTTTTTTTATATTTTTCACTGAATAAAAAGATAGACACATGAAAAAATTCATAATAAAAAATTGGTTTAAGTTACTGGTGTTGTTTCTCTTACTCATGATTGCAGTCTCTATTATTTTTTTGGTTGTTACTTTACTATTTAACAAAAGTGACTGGAGTTTACGTGAAGAAAACAATCAATCAATTACTGGTCAAGAAGTGGCAAAATATCTGAATGGAGTAGTTGAGATTAAGTGTGGTAATTCTCAAGGAAGCGGTATTTTATGGTTAAATAATGATATACCCTCTGTTCTGACAAATAAACACATGGTGAGTGATTTAGCAGATGATGAATCATGTGTGGTTGATGTTGGAGATGGTTCAAAGAATGGATTATCTACAATTTACGAAACCGTTAACATGCGGCACTCTTACCAATGGGACGAAAAAATAGATATCGTTGTTCTGCCTTTGATTGAAAGAGGACCTTCGCAGCAAAGTGGTAGTTATACTCCCGTATTGAAAAGACAAACAGTTCCCTTAAAAGACTTAGACTACAGTATTTTCCTAATGGATAAATGTATATCAAATATGTCCATAGGGTCACCAGTAATAGTCGTTGGTTACCCAGCTTCAACTATAAAAAGTGTTGAAACGGATAAGTGGATCTTTTTTGAAAGCTCTCAAACTCTTACTGACGGTATTATTAGCGCCCTGTATGATTCTGTTGATGGGCTTGGAAATCAAGTCTTCCCGAACTATTTTGTCTCTGCAAAAATTGATTCTGGTAATTCTGGTGGAGTCGCTTTTTCAAAAAAAGATAGTAAACTTTGTTTACTTGGTGTTACGACATGGTTGAATCTTGGACAATATGATGCACAGGGAGTAGTGCAAAATATTCACAACATAATGTATCAAAAATAGAAATTTTATTATTTTGTCGTGAATTTTTTTCTTACATAATATCACATGGTTTGTTATGTCATATTGTAGTAGCATTGACTCATGTCAGATAATAGTGTCTACCATCTATACAAACCGCTACGCAATCATCTTCGTCAAGTAAACACACTTGAATCGCTTTCGGTGTTGCGCGCCTATGTCCAACACCTACAATTTGGAGAAAATATCCCACGTGATATTGAGTTGTCACATGAATTTATATCGGCAACAAATTGGTTAGAGAAATATGTCTATGAATGGGAACTCGATATTTTAGCAAAAGAAATTATTGCAAATGGTCAAGATTATGGAGGAACCAAGTCACTGAAGTCGTGGAAATATTTTCGAGGTGCGATAAATAAGTTGAAGGACCTTGAAAATAACATCGCAATAGAATATCGTGACTTTTTCCAGCAAAACATCTTGCTTGAATTACACCGTATAGCCCATCGACAGTTTCCTTGGCAGACGAGACCAAACGCAATACAAATGGTGCGGTATTACAAAATATTCAGTAATCATGATATTGACGCAATAATCCAAAGGGTTGTTGGTCTCACAACAAAAGAACTCTATGTTATTGGTCTCGCTTTTACTGGAGTTTACTTGAAATACTATGCGTTATATTATCCTCCTGATTTGACATTAGCAGGAATAACGCAAAAGAAATTAGATTGTTTTCTGAATCGATTTTCTTGCGACTTATCAACAATTAAAAGACTAATTATTGAGTCACAATCCTTTAACTATGATTATGCATACACTTTTAATCCTTTACGAAGCTTGCCACTATTGCGGGTTGTTTGGAATGGCAGAGACAGTGTAATTGCCCCCATTCCAACTTTTTTGTTTCGCCGAATTACCGAAGGGATATTTTTTGAGATATGCGGTGAAAGAGATTTTGGTGTTCCTTTCGGCACTTCGTTTCAAAGCTATGTTGGTGAAATGTTACATGCGGCGAACGATGATAAAATGAAAGTGTATCCCGAAATGCACTATGGTAAACCACAGAAAGATAGCGTGGACTGGATTGTTGACGACAGTTCCGCTGCGCTTTTTGTCGAGTGTAAAACAAAAAAGTTGCGGTTTGAGGCAAAAATATCACTGGTAGATACCGTTATTCTTGAGGAAGACTTGGATAAAATAGCTGACGCAGTTGTGCAGGTATATAAAACGATTCGAGATTATAGAAATAATTTGTATCCTCATTTTTTGTATAATCCAAAAAAGAGAATTTATCCACTCATTGTTACACTAGAAGACTGGTACGCATTTGGCGATAAAATCGTACCAGAGATAGACAAGAGAATAAAAACAAAGATACAAGAGGAAAATATTGATCTTAATTTTTTCAACAATATGCCGTATTCAATCTGTTCGTGTGAGGAGTTTGAGCAGATGATTCAAATAATACAAACTGTTGGGGTTGAAAAGTTCATGGAAAATAAGCTCGAGAGAGAAAAACGATTATGGTCTTTTTCACCTTTTATGAAATCGCAGTATACGGAAGAGCTCAATAAAGTAAAAAATTTATTTCCTAATGATTACCAACAAATTTACCCTAATTTGAATGTAGATAAGTAAAGCACAAATATAAAAAGGAAGCCTCGGACCGCCGTGAAGACGGAAAAAAGAGCGTCCCCTTGAAACCGCAAACAGTTTGTAATAATTAGCTCTTTTTGTAGGATGAAACGGCGGAGCAAAACCAAAATTTCCTTTCAATATTTTCATTTTACTTACTCAGTAGATAGTGATGTGATATAATTTATTCATGGCAAGATCGAGAACCAAAAAAGGTACTTTTACCTCAAAAAGAAGTGACACAAAGATGGGCACTATCGAAAAAAAATATGGTGTGGATTTAGGTGTGTGTGCTGATATGAAGCTTGGAAATTATTTAAAGAAAAAGGGCTATGATTCTCTTGCTGATATGCTGAAAAAATAACATGAGCCAGTTTGATTTTGTTGATAACGTCACGTTGCGAAATAACATAAACATAGCTTTCGATCATATTGTTGACTTGCTTACTTTGTCAGAATCAGATCAATACAAGAAAACACCAATTCTAGTCAGTAGTTTACGAAAGACAATCATTATTCACACAGCTTCGATTATTGAGTCTCTTTTATTATGGAAGTTAAAGAAAAAAGTTACAAGCAGTGAAGTTATTTTGAGTGATGAGTGGAAGTATTTTGATATCAATATACTTTATAAAACAGAAAACGAGGAAATAATTGCTGGAAAGCGAAGAAATGAAAGGAAAAATGTTGAACGTCTAGATTTCGTGCGCATCATTGACTATTGTATTAAACATAAAATTATAAAAGAAAATCTGTCTGATGATCTGCACGAAGTACGAAAATTACGAAATCGTCTACATATAGGGGGACTAGTACGAGCAGAGAAAAAATACACACACGAAGATTTAAACTTTGTGTTTGATGTTGCAAAGAAAATAAAAAACGTGACCTCGAAATAATAACAAAGCGAACACACGCAACACCGAGCAGGCAACGCGAACGAATGTGAGCAACCAATGCGAGGTGTTGCGTGTGTGAGCGGACATGCAAACTACCACGTGCTCGGCGATAAAGCCTCGGGTCGCCGTGAAGACGGAGAAAAGAGCGACACCCTAAAACTACTGACAAGCTATAACAAATAGCTCTTTTCGTAGGATGAAACAGCGGAGCAAAACCAAAAATTCCTTTCAATATTTTCTTGCCCCCCACATCTCCGCCGCCGCAGCGACGGGAAATAAATAAGGTAAGGAGAATTTTGGTTTTTGCGCGACCGGAGGAAGCGCCCGAGGCGCTACGAACACGCTTCGCGCGTATGATTTGGGTTAGCATTACCACGCACGCGGGACGTGCGTCAGCTCTTTTTTTCAAAAAAAGTTGGGGGGGCGAAAAAAAGGAAAAAACGCAAAGGCAAAATT
>CAYPRS010000029.1:0-7006 GCA_964413235.1 uncultured Candidatus Saccharibacteria bacterium
CCACTCCGCCACCGACGCCTATGTACAATGAAAAAACGCTTTTTAGAGCCTATTCAGTATCTTCATTTCGGCTAAAAATCCAGATTTTACTACGAAAGCAAGATCAAGATATTGAATAGGCTCTAAAATACGTCCTCCATTGTACGAAAAATTAACACTTAAGTCAAAACTTTTTCTCGAGTTTTTCTTCTCCTAAAAATTTTCTTTTTTTCAATTCGTACTGTAATTTCATCATTTACTCTATCCACATATACTGTAGCACCGGTTAACATTCCACCCTCAATCATCAGCCCGGCCACTTTGTTCAATATTTTATTCTGAATAAGACGCTTGAGAGGACGGGCTCCATATTGGGGATCATATCCCTTCTTTGACAAATAAGAAAGTATCTCTTTGGAAATAACAAGTTTAACGTCTTTGTCCGCTAATCGTTTTTTTACTTTACCAACTTGGATGCGCACAATTTCTTCAATCGCTTCCGGAGTTAAAATATCAAATAAAATAATCTCATCAAGCCGATTAAGAAATTCCGGTCTAAAATTTTCGCGCAAACTCTCCATCACTTTTTGTTTTGCCACTTCATAGTCTTGTTTATCATTCCCATCACTAAATCCAACTGATTGCATTTTGTCTATAAATTCCGATCCAATATTAGACGTTAAAATAATTACAGTATTTCTGAAGTTTACCTTCCTTCCTTTAGCATCTGTCAAATGTCCATTATCAAGAACTTGAAGCAAAATATTAAATATTTCCGGATGAGCTTTTTCTATTTCGTCAAAAAGTATAACTGAATAAGGTTTGTGACGAACAAGCTCTGTTAAACCTCCCCCCTCTTCATACCCAACATAGCCCGGTGGCGAACCTATTAATTTTGAAACAGCATGTCGTTCCATAAATTCAGACATATCAACACGGATCAAAGATTTTTCATCGTTAAACATAAACTCAGCCAAAGCTTTGGAAAGCTCTGTCTTACCAACACCACTGGGACCAAGGAAGATAAACGAACCAATAGGTCTATCCGGGTCAGAAATTCCGGCACGGGAGCGCTTTACCGCGTCAGCAATCTTGGAAACTGCTTCATTTTGCCCCACAACGCGTTTATGCAACTCATCCTCCATACGAGCAAGCTTTTTTACTTCTTCTTCAAGCATGCGAGTAACCGGAACACCAGTCCACCTTGAAACAATATCGGCGATATCAGACTCCATAATTTCTTCTTTTAATATCCGACGTGAGCTCTGTAATTTCTTGAGGCGAGTCATTTTTGTCTTGAGTCCTTTTTCAAGCGCAGGTATTTTGCCATATCTGATCTCCGCCGCGCGAGACAGATCCGCTCTGGCTTCAACAGATTCAACTTCAAGACGCAGTGATTCAAGTTCTTTTTTAATATCACTTATTTCATTTAGTGTTTCTCTCTCATTCTTCCATTTTAATTCAAGCTCGCGTGTTCCCTCACGAAGATCCGCCATTTCTTTGTCTATCTTTTTTGTTCGGGTTTTCGCATTTTTTCCTTCTTTTGAATTACTTTTCTTGGCATCATTTTTTAATGCTTCTTTCTCAATTTCAAGACGCATTATTTTTCTGTGGGCTGTTTCCAATTCTGGCGGTTTATTTTCAAGAGAAATACGAAGAGCTGATGCCGCTTCGTCTATAAGATCAACTGCTTTATCTGGTAAAAACCTGTCGGCAATGTAGCGGCTACTCAAATTCACAGCTGCCAAAATAGCGTCGTCTGTGATGCGTACCCCATGGAAAAGTTCATATTTTTCTTTAAGTCCCCGCAGAATAGCCACCGCATCTTCAAGAGAAGGTTCATTTATATGTACCGGCTGAAATCGCCGTGTAAGCGCCGGATCTTTTTCAATATATTTTTGATATTCTTTCAAGGTTGTTGCTCCGATAGCGCGAAGTTCTCCGCGCGCAAGTGCCGGTTTCAGCAAGTTTGAAGCGTCCATCGCTCCTTCAGCCGCACCTGCTCCAACAATAGTATGTATTTCATCAATAAAGAGAATGATCTTTCCTTCTGATCTTTCAATTTCTTTTATGATCTTTTTAAGCCGATCTTCAAATTCTCCTCGATATTTTGTTCCGGCAATCAACGCACCTAAGTCCAAAGAAACAAGCTCTTTTTCTTTTAATGATTCCGGCACGTCTTGTTTTGCCATTCTTTGCGCTAACCCTTCCACTACAGCAGTTTTACCAACACCCGCCTCTCCAATCAAGATCGGATTGTTTTTTGTACGTCTGGAAAGTATTTGCATGATCCTGCTGATTTCCGTATCGCGCCCAATAACAGGATCAAGTTTATCTTCCGCCGCGAGCTTGGTTAAACTGCGAGTATATTTTGCAATAGCACGAAAAGGTTTACCTCCTGTAACATCCGTAATGTTACTGTCCCGTAATTCTTTGAGAACTCGCATAACATTTTCTTTGTTTATTCTGTGGCGCGAAAGAACTTCACGCGCCTGTCCTGGAACATCAAAAAGAGCAATGAACAAATGTTCGGTTGAAACAAAATCGTCTTTGAGTTCCGCTGAAACTTTAGAAGCACCTTCAAGTGTTTTGGCAAACTCTTGTGTAAGATAGATTTGATACGATGGTTCGGTTGTTGTCCCCGTACTAGACCCAGTCTCAATCATATCCATAAGCGAATCAGTTAACATAACCGTATCAATTTCAAGTTTTTCCAAAATGGAAAGAACCATGCTTTCTTCTTGCAAGATAAGAGCAACTAGCAGATGAAGTGGGGTAACGTGATTTTGCCCATGCTCAATCGCAATTTCATGAGCTCGTCGTATTGCTTCCCTTGCTTTAGATGTAAAATTTTGAAATGGGGGCATAGATTAAAAGTTAAAAATAATTAATGGTTTTTGGAATATTAGAATAGCAGTCGTTCGGTCGTTATCAATAATATAATACAACTTTAAATAGACTACGTCAAGAAAAACTTTTCGTAGTAATTAAAATTATTTATATTTTTCTATAATATCCAAAAGCGCAACTATCGTCCGATCAATATCTTTTTTCTTTGTCTGCCGTCCCATAGAAAAACGCAACGTGCCCTTTGTCCGCGGAGTGATTTTTCGGGGTGTACCCTTTTGACCTGTATCAACATTACCTAATACATCCATAATGCTAAATTCAAATTTATTACTCTTGCAAGCGCTTTGAGCAGAGCAAGCAATACCACGAGAATCAAGCTCTATCACTAAGACATCACTATCTATATTTGGGATTGCAATATGAACATTGTTCGGAAGTCGTTTCTTTCTGTCCCCATTCAGTGTCGCTTCCGGAATTTTTTCAAAGATCTCTTTTATAAAATAATCCCGAAGCAAAATTAAACGTTTCGTTTCACTCTCTTTCATTTCCTCAGCAATTAAAAGCGCTGTTGCCATTCCCACAATTCCTGGTACATTTTCCGTTCCACTTCGCAAATTTCCTTCCTGCCCACTGCCAGAAATTATTGATTCAATAGATACACCACGACGTACAAAAAGAGTTCCAGCGCCTTTCGGTCCATATATTTTCGCTCCGCAAAATGTCATCAGGTCAACTCCAAGTCGTTCCATATTTATATCACAATAATTTATCGCTTGGCACGCGTCCGTATGTACATACGGATATGACACATTACGAGTTCCTTTAAATTTCCGTACAATTTTTACAATATCTTTTATCGGCTGAATCGTTCCTATTTCATTATTGGCATACATAATAGAAACCAAGATAGTTGTGTCTAAAAGAGCTTCTTTGAATTCTTTCAGATCAACCAAACCATTTTTGTCTACAGATATATATGTTGCCTCAATCATTCCCTTTTCCTCCATTTCTTTGATCGTATTCATGACAGCCGAATGTTCAATCACACTGGTAATAATATGCGGTTTTTGCTTCTTTTTGTTTTTAGAATTTTTACGACAATATGCTTGCACCACGCCACAGATCGCCAAATTATCAGATTCTGTTCCACCGCTCATAAAATAAACTTCATCAGCCCGACAATTCAACACTCTCTTGACTGTCAACCGAGCTTTGCTTATCGCGCTTTTGGCATTCAAACCTTCTTGATAGATAGCGCTTGGATTACCGAAATTATCAGTCAAATAAGGCATCATCGCCTCCAACGCTTTTTTGTTTATCGGCGTTGCCGCAGCATTATCTAAATAAACTCGCATACTAACATTATCGTTTAAATCTGGCATAATTTTATTTTTTATATTCTATGATAAAAATTTTAACATATCTCGCCTATTTTTGTTAGTGTGGGGATAAATTCGTTTCATATATTAGACCTGTAATGACAAATTTTTGCAAAAAACCATAAAATATTGTATAGTTACCAGTTATGGATGCTTTGATCAATATGGATATTTTTTTATATATACTAGCTGGAACAGTTATAATTCTCACGGCGTGGGTCATACGCTTAGAAATTAAGCTAAAACGCTTTTTAAAAGGTAAAAATGCTAAAACGCTTGAGGATAGTTTTTTATCTATTAAAAAAGAAGTTGAGAGGCAAATAATTATAAATAAAGAAATAGCGATTGAAATTGACAATATCAATGCCCGAGTGGAAAAAAGCATTCGTGGAGTTGGAATTGTTAGATTTAATCCTTTCGCCGGAACAGGTGGAGGTGGAAATCAAAGCTTTGCCATAGCGCTTTTAGATGAAAAGCACGATGGTATTATAATTTCAAGTCTCTACAGTCGCGAACGTTTCAGCGCTTTTGCTAAACCAATCCAAAAAGGCGCTTCAACTTTTGAACTATCCGAGGAAGAATTGCAAGCTTTGCAAAAATCAAAAGAGACTCTATAAAAAGATCCTTCTGCAAATAAAAATTAACCTGAAAAATATGGCTAACAAAGAAAACAGCACGATAATTGAACGTCCTCCGGTAATTGTTATTATGGGGCATATTGATCATGGTAAATCGACCTTATTGGATTTTATTCGTGAAAGTAATGTTGTTAAAGGAGAAGCTGGCGGCATAACTCAACACACCTCAGCCTATGAAGTTGAACACGAGACAAAAGAAAACGAAATTAAAAAAATTACTTTTCTAGATACACCCGGGCACGAAGCATTTTCTGACATGCGTGAGCGAGGTGCTATTGTGGCCGATATTGCTATTTTAGTTGTTTCTGCCGAAGACGGCGTAAAATCTCAAACCATTGAAGCACTAAAAGCGATCAAGTCAGCTGGTATTCCCTACATTATTGCCATCAACAAAATAGACAAGCCGGGTGTTGATATTGAGAAAACCAAAAATTCTCTTCTTGAAAATGAGATATACATTGAGGGCTACGGTGGTAATATCCCGTATGTTCCCATTTCGGCAAAAACAGGTAAAGGTGTGCCGGAGTTATTGGACATGATGATTCTTGTTGCCGACATGAGCGAGCTTTCCGGTAATACGAAAAAATTAGCGGAGGGAGTTATAATTGAGGCAAATGTTGATCCACAAAAAGGTATTTCCGCAACAATAATTATAAAAGATGGAACATTAAAAAAAGGAATGTATGTTTCCTCTGGTAATAGTTACGCTCCGGTGCGAATATTTGAAAACTTCTTGGGTAAAAAAATAGACGAGGCAAGATTTTCATCACCGGTAACCATTATAGGTTGGAATAAAATACCTCAGACCGGCGCAATCTTCAAAACTTTTATAAAAAAGAAAGAAGCCGAAAATTATTCCATAAATTTTAAACCGGAAAAACAAATGCTAAAAAATATTATTTCTGAAAAAACTTCCGACGATAAAAATGAATGTTTTTGTATTCCAATTATTTTAAAAGCTGATGTTTCCGGAACACTTGATGCTGTTAGTCAAGAAATATCAAAGATCTCTCTTCCTAACACAATTTTAAAAATAATACACACCGGCGTTGGTATTATAACTGAAAATGATGTAAAGATCGCTTCTGGCGCAAAAGATTCCATAATTGTTGGATTTAACGTATCTGTTAACCCACAAGCGCGTTCTGTCGCCGAACAATTTGATGTTGATATTGAAACATTTAATATTATTTACAAAATGACCGAGTGGTTGGAAAAAGAGGCGAAAAAGAAAACGCCGGAAATCAAAATTGAAGAGAAAACCGGAGGATTAAAAATTCTCAAATTATTCAGTAAGCAAAAAAATTCTCAAATTATTGGCGGGAAAGTTATTGAAGGTAAAATTATGTTGGGCGCGCGAGTTTATATTCTGCGCAGAGACAATCTTATTGGTGAAGGAAAGGTCATTGAATTACAATCACAGAAAACTAAGATAAACGAAGCAAATGAGGAAATGGAGATTGGAGCGAAAATAGAATCAAAAATAGAAATTTCTGCAGGCGACATACTTGAATCCTTTATCATGACCACAAAATAATTTGTTTGATCATATATGACCTTACGACAAGAAAAAGTGGGAGAACTTTTACGACAATGCGCAGCGCAATTTCTGGCAATTGAATCAAACAGAACTTCTCTTATAACAGTTACTCGTTGTAATATTTCTCCTGATCTGAAGCAAGCAACTGTTTTTATCACTGTTTTGCCAAAAGATCGCGAAGATACGGCTCTTGATTTCGTAAAGAGAAAACGTAAAATTTTTCGCGAATACATCAAAAAACACTTACGCCTCAAACGAATTCCATTTATAGACGTTGAGGTAGATGAGGGAGAACAAAATAGACAAAAAATTGACGAACTCCTTAATAACTCATAGAATAAGATAACAATATTATTATTTGTTTCTTGTTTAAGGCTTGGTGGCGAAGTCCCGCCGACGCAATGCTTTGGGCGGACAAGGTCCACTCTTCGGTCCCTGCCTGCCCGGCAGGCAGGTGCAAAATCGACATATGTAATATACACTAACAGTTGAATAATCCAGATTCTGCCCTTTGAGGCCTGGTGGCGAAGTGGTAACGCTTCGGTCTGCAAAACCGACATGCGCGGGTTCAATTCCCGCCCAGGCCTCAAAGGGCAGAATCAAATAATATATATAAATGT
>CAYPRS010000030.1:0-6936 GCA_964413235.1 uncultured Candidatus Saccharibacteria bacterium
TATAAGTTATCCAGAAATTTTGTTTTTTTAATAATAATAAATTAAATAATATAGAAAGGAGGTGGTAATATGTTAAAATTACCAGCTTTTATAGCTAAAAGAATTATTAAATCTCGGCTTGATAAAGCGGAAAAAGAGAAAGGAATTAATTTTTCAAGATTTGATATTTTGCCAAAAAGTCTTGTTGTGAATGAAGTAATGGATAGGTTGGAAAGATATCATCGAGAAAGAGGCATAATGGATAAATTTTATCCATTGTATCTACTTTTATATCTTAATGAGAAACCAGAAAAACCAGAGGACATTGATCGTATTGCAAAGATATTAAGCTGGAAAGAATTTCGTGAAAATCATCAAAATAATTCTAATTGGGAAACAAGGGGTATTTTAGAAGCTGTTAAAAATAGAGAATCAGATTCGGAAGCCGATCTGTTTGTTAAAGGCTTTAAAAAATATTGTAAAGTTTCTGGTAAAAGATTTCCTGATATTACGAAAGAAGTAGGAGGTATGAGTTTTAGCTGTTAAGGATAGAGCCTGCGTTTAAAGACGCGGGTTTTTTGTATCAAAAATTTACTCAACCAACTTAAAACAAATTGTTCTCTTCTCAATATCAGAGCTTAAGACTTTGATCTCTATTTCATCACCCAAGCGATATTTTTTCTTGGTTTTGCTTCCGCGGAGTTGCATTTTTGCTTTATCAAAAATATAGTAGTCATCTTTCAGATCGCGCGCGCGAATAAAACCTTCGGCTTTTGTCTTTGATTCCGCCACAAACATACCCCACTCCGTAACGCCGGTAATTGTCCCGGAAAAAATTTTGCCGATTCGCGTGGACATATATTCGGCTTGTTTATATTTAATTGACCCGCGTTCCGCTTCCATGGCGGTTTTTTCTTTTTCGGAGAGGTCTGCGGTAAGTGTGCGGTATTCAGACCATCGCTTTTTGGGAACTCTTTTTCCTTGTTGATAAATTTTAATAAGCCGATGTACGACCAGATCCGAATATCGTCGTATCGGTGAAGTAAAATGCGTATAATTTTCAAAAGCAAGTCCGAAATGACCGATATTCTGTATGGAATATATGGCTTTTGCCATGGTTCGTATGGTCGCTATTTGGATGATGCCGGCTTCCGGAGTTTTTTCCGATAACCTTAATATTTTATTCAATTCGTCTGAAGAGACGGTGTTGTTCCCGACACGCATGGTGTATCCCAAACCGCGAAGAAGTTGTACCAGCTCCAAAACTCTGTCTGTGTCCGGTTTGTCGTGTACTCGATATAAAAACAAGCGTTCTTCTTTCGGTACTTTTTTGTGAATATATTCCACAACTGTTTTATTGGCAAGAAGCATAAAATTCTCAATAAGTTCATTGGTTTCACCCAAAGTTTTAATGTAAACATCAATCGGTTTACCGTTTTTATCAAGAACAAATTTCACTTCTTCCTGACAAAAAGAGAGGGCACCTTTTTCTTTATTTTTCTTTGCCAGCTTTTTAGCTAAAATATTAAGTCCAATGAGCTCTTGATGAAACATACCTTTTTTTTCATCAAGTATTTTTTGCGCTTCTTTGTAAGCAAACCGTTTATCTGAATTTATCACTGTTGTTTTAACAGAATATTTTTTAAGTTTGAAAGGTTTTCCTGAAACCACGGATTCTTTGCTAAAAATAAAAAGAACAGAAAAAGCAAGTTTGTCTTCGTTCGGTTTTAAACTGCACAAGTCGTTTGAGAGTATTTCGGGAAGCATCGGGATGGTGCGATCTACCAAATAGGTGGAAGTCCCTCGCTCAATAGCAGAAAGGTCAATCGCTGATTCGCGTTTGACATAATGGCTGACATCGGCGATGTGTACGCCGATCTCAATATCTCCATCAGGAAGTATTTTGTATGAAAGCGCGTCGTCAAAATCTTTGGCGTCATCCGGATCAATGGTAAAGGTTGGCATACTGCGATAATCTTCTCTTTCCGAAAGAGCTTTTTTTAATATGTTTTTTTCTTCTTTCTTTATATTCAGAGCTTCTTCTTCAACTTCGGATGAAAATTTAGCGTGAATACCTTTATCAAGTAGAATTGCCGCCATTTCTGTTTCGTGCAGTCCAGCCTCGCCGATAATTTTTAATATTTCTCCTTCCGGTAGTTCTTGCGCGTTGTCCCATTTAGTAATTTGAACGAGAACTTTTTGTCCGGTTCTTGCCTCACCAATTTCTTTTTTGGGAATAATTATATCAACATACATTCGCGGGTCTTGAGGGTGTACGGAAAAGAAGCCATCCTCCTCGCCTTCCACTGTTCCGACAAAATTTGTTTTCGCACGTTTTACTATTTCAATAATTTGCGCGCTAACACTTCCGTCTTTTGTGTAATGAGGAACTACTTTAACAATATCTCCATTAAGAGCCGTTTGTAAAAATGGTTTTTCTATTCGGAGATCATCTTTTAGTTCTTCATTAACAAAAAACCCAATTCCTCTTGGAGTTACTTGGATAACTCCTTCCACAGGTTGTTTAGGTCGCCCTTTTTGTTTTTTAGGCTTATTTCTACGTATTTTTTTGATATGCTTGGTAAATTTTGTTTTTTTCATTATATTAAGCCCTTAGTATAGCATTTTTAGAGAAAAACTGCTGTTTGGCAGTTCCTGAATTTTTAATGTATAATTATAGTTTATATGAATAAAAAAGGATTTATACTTGTAGTGGGAATTATTGCTATTATCATTTTGCTTTTTACTCGTAGAGGTGAGGCGCCGAGCACTATTATAGACGACGAGGTCTCTATCGGAAAAATAAAAGTAGCCCATATTTTTATGGATGGCATACATACTTTTACGGGAGAGATTAATTTGCCGACACCGTGTCACACTTTGACGCATAAAATTGTCATTGCTGAATCATATCCCGAGCAGGTTACCGCGGTTTTTGAAATGAAAAGTGAAACGGACACTTGCGTACAAATGGTAATGCCGGAGCCGTTTGTTGTTTCGTTTGAAGCAAGCGAAGAAGCAGATTTTAGGATAACACTTAATGACAAAGATGTCCCTTTTGAAGTTGTGGAAGTGCAGGTGCCGGAAGATGAAACAGATTCATTTCTGCCAGCAAGTGGAGACGAGAAAGAAAACGCGACAAGTACGGAGGAGGACACTGTTGTAGAAAAAGCAGATCTTTATTTTTGTGCTCAAGATTCTGATTGTGTCTCGGTAAAAAATGACTGTTGTGGCTGTACTGCGGGAGGGTCGGCTACTGCCATCAATAAAAATTTTGAGAGCGAGTGGCGAGAAAAATTAAATTGTGAAGAAATAATGTGCCCAGCTGTTATGTCCAGTCATCCAAGTTGTTTTCAGGAACCGAAATGTGTTGAAAATAAATGTCTCTTGGTAGATACAATAGAATAATTAATTAAGATTTGCACAAAATCTTTATGCAAGGTCCGACATTACGCAAGGCAACCAAAAATCATCAAATGAAATAAAGTTTGACGTAAAATTTTATTTTTTTGTTGTTTATTAGCGACGTAGAGCGAGTGTCCGCCCAGGGCGGACCGAGCCGAGGTGAGAAGCGAATACTTGGAGTTTTGCAAGACTTATTGAGATTTTTTATGAGCGAAGCAAAATAAAAGATCCAATGAGTGGACAGAATCTGTAAGGTTTGCTCAAAGGTAATTACTCGTTATTTTTTTAGTTTTTCTAGCGACTCTGGAGAAATATTTACTGTTCGGAGTTTGTCCGTGAGGAGATCCTGTTGCTTGGAAATATTATGTTTTACTTCAAAAGGTTTTGAAATTCCGCGAACGATAAAATCTTGATCTTCACCGGCGGTTTGAATATGGATTGTGCCAAAAGAAAGAAGGGTTTGGATCATACCATTTGCTTCGGCTGTTACGTCTTGTATCTTATCAAGACGAAACGCGGAGAGTTCTCGCGAAAAGAGTCCTTTTTGCTCAACATCAATAATATGCTTGTTGGTGAGGATAAGAATGTCCAGATAGTAGTCGGTCCAGATGATAAAAAATATCATCCAGACAAAAAGAAGAAAAATAGAGCTGGCAATAACAAAAAGTGTTATTATGTCGCCACTTATCTCAAAAGTATATTTCATACTTAAAATTTTTCCCAGGAAAGCGATCAAAATTGGCAAACAAAGCAGAAATGAAAGAAAAATAGTTTCTTTTATAAGAATAAACCAATGTTTGCGGGTTATGGATATTATTTTTTCGTCTTTACCAAGTCTTATCATGTTGAGAATGTGTACATAAAGGTTGATATAATTCCGACAGCTATAAAGAGACTGGATCCGATCAGATAAATTTTAATGACACGAGAAGTTATTTTGGGAGTATAGCTGTAAGTAAACCAGTGATATAAAATAATAGTGCTGATAATTAAGAAAACGATCCAAACAATTATAAGTACGATCCAAACAATTTTGGGATCTATAATTATAATATGTTGTATGTCAGCGCCAAGTTCAGTAATTGATTTCATAGCTTAAGAATATCACAATAGGCATAATTAGCGTAGAGTATAAGCAGAGCATAAGTGAAATTACTATTGACCTTTGTTTTTAGTTCTGTTAATATACGTCTCATGTTAAAGATAAGATTACAAAGGGTTGGGCGAAAGAACGATGCGTCTTTTCGTGTGGTGGTTATAGAATCTCAAAGAGGACCAAAGGCGGGTAATGCGTTGGAAGTTCTTGGTTTTTATGATCCTAAAAAAGATATTATAGAAATTAAAGGTGATAGAGTTACTCATTGGATCTCTGTTGGAGCGCAAGTGAGTGATACCGTGCATAATCTTTTAGTTAAAAAGAAAATAATTAAAGGAGATAAAATAAATGTTCTGTCTAAAAAAAGTCCGATAAAGAAAGAAGGTGAAAATAAAGATGGTGGAGAAAAAGAGAAACCCGTCGTAGCTGTTGATTCTGCTGAAGTAAAATTAGACGATGCTAAAAATTCCGGTGAAGTAAAAGAAAAACCGGAGGAAGAAACTAAAAAAGAAGAGGCTGTGTTATCGGAGGAGGGAAAAGACAAACAGGAGGAAACAAAAGAAGAAAAGTCTGAAGAAACAAAATCCGCTGATACCGAAGGCTCCGGTGTGGCGAAGAAAGAAGACGAAAAGAAATCCTAGTTTGCATTTGTTAATAAGATTGAAGCCTGTTGCCAATCTTCATTCCGGCTAAAAATTTCCAGATTTTCACTATAACTTGTTAAAAATTTTTTGAAATAGTCCCACTATTCTTCCAAATTTTTAACTTCGTTACATCAAAAGTCTGAAAATTTTATCACGAAAGCAAAATTATAAACAGGCTCTTGTTGACAAAACGAGTCTATAAAATATAATTTAAAATACATGAGCGACACGTTTGGTCTAACGGTCGCTGTTATTATTAAATAGTTGTTAGAAAATAAATAAAATGGCAAAAGAAAGAGATGAAGAGTTTCTAGAATTAGTTGTAAAGTCATTAGTAGATAATCCTGATGATGTAAAAATTACCCGAACTGTTGATGAAATGGGTGTACTACTTACATTGGATATACATTCGGATGATATGGGCAAGATCATTGGTAGATCAGGTAATACCGCAAAAGCTATTCGCACGCTGCTTCGTGTAGTTGGTTTGCGTAATAATGCTAGAATCAATCTTAAAATTAATGAGCCGGAAGGAGGGAAACGCTCTGTTTCTCCTGAAGGAACAGCTCCGGCACCGTCAGGTGCGACTCCAGGAGTGAGTGTTTCTGATAGTGTTGACCAAGCGCTGGAAGACCTTAAAATTTAGTAACTAGTTATTAGTATTTAGTAATTAGTAGAAAAAACGCGCGGTGCGCGTTTTTTCTTTTTGGGATTTTTTCTTTCAGGAAAAATTGACTAGATACTAGTTACTAAATACTATATACTAGTTGTCATGAATTTTCATATAATTACAATTTTTCCCGAAATGTTTGATTCGTATCTTGATAAGTCAATTATTGCGCGTGCCATAAAAGGAAAAAAAATGACCGTTTCTTTTTATAATCCGCGCGATTTTACTCGGGATAAGCACAAAAAAGTTGATGATACTCCATACGGTGGAGGACCCGGAATGGTAATGGCGGTTGAGCCGATCGCGCGAGCAATAAAAAAAGCGCAGCAAAAGATTGCGCGCAGGAAAATAAAAGGAAAGATAAAAATAATTATTACCAGTCCTTCCGGAGAAGAATTGACCAATGTTTATGTTGAAAAAACTCTGCGCGCAAAATATACAGATCTAATAATTATTTGCGGTCGCTACGAAGGAATTGACGCGCGAGTAAAAAAAATATTTAAAGCACAAGACATATCAATTGGAAATTACGTGTTGACCGGCGGTGAACTTCCGGCAATGGTTATTCTTGACGTTATGGCTCGCCGCATTCCCGGAGTGTTGGGTAACATTGATTCTCTTGAGGAAAATCGTGTGTCATCGTCTGAAATGTATACTCGTCCAGAAATCTATGAATATAATGACAAAAAATATTGTACACCCAAAGTGCTTCTTTCTGGTAATCATAAAAAAATAGAAGAATGGAAAGAGGAAAGAAGAGGGGGATAACATCACTTGCCAAAAGGAGGATAAAATATGATATAATATTTGTACAAGTCGCATTTTATGTTATGGCTTTAGAGCCTGTAGTCAATCTTGCTTTCGAAGCGAAATTTTCAGATTTTTGATGTAACGAAGTTAAAATTTTGGAGAAATAGCGGGCTATTTTGAGAAATTTTTAACAAGTTATAGTGAAAATATGAGAATTTTTAGCTGAAATGAAAATTGGCGACAGACTCTAAATAAAAAATAAGAAAAACAAGTTATACACAGTATGTATTGACATGCTAGTATTTTTGTGTATACTTGACCTCATATTATTTAAATGTCTCGATTGAGTTAAGGCGGTATAGGTATTTGAATTATCTTTTTTGTATCCTCTA
>CAYPRS010000031.1:0-6898 GCA_964413235.1 uncultured Candidatus Saccharibacteria bacterium
GATGATCGCGCAAGTGGGGAAAAGAAGGTTTGTGAAAATTAAAGTTTAAAATTAATTATATGGCAATACTATTCTAAATTTACCACTTTCTGTCTCTTATCGTTGGTTCAGTGTTTCCCGACCTGAACCGGATATTTCTTAAAACATAACTAAAAAACTTTTGTCCTTGCCATATTTTGTAATTGTTGTATGATCAATGAAAATTTTTTTTACAAGTCTTCAAAATATAAATATAATAACATATTACTTGTAAGTTATTACGCAAGAGTTGTGACAATTTAACAATTTAATTAAAACTATGTCCAAACAAATTTTTCAAAAAGCAAAACGGTTTTTGATCAAACAAAGCAAAAGAAAAAGAGTCGCTATTGCCGCCTCTTTATTTTTATTTGTAGCGGTTGTTGGCGGTATTCTTTTTTATATTCGTGATAAAAGACCGGAATCTTTAATCCCTCGCATTGAATATGCCAAGGCGTTCTCTTTGACCAACGATAAAGTATCCCAAAGCGCGAGTATCATCATAAATATTCCTCCTAATATGGAAATTAGCAAACAGGAGGCTGAGGATGGCGTTGAATTCTATCCTGAAATAGAAGGTAAATGGACAGAAAGCGGAAACGAGAAGAAAGTCGTTTTTAACCCGGATGAAAAATTAAAACTGGGGAGATATTACACAGCAACTCTAAAAACGAAAGAGGAAAATATCGGCAGTGATTTTTTGGTTGTTGATGATCCGAAAGTTCTGACCGTTTTTCCAAAAGCCGATTCGGAGGCAAGTGAAGATTCGGAGATCACGGTAATGTTCAACAGACCGATGACGCCGATCACGACGCTGGATGTTCTGGCTGATTTTGATATTCCAATAGAGATCAGTCCGGTTACGGCAGGTAAATTCAAATGGATCGGAACAAGAACGGCGCAATTTATTCCGGAAAACAGATTGACTCGTTCTTCAAATTACACGGTCAAAATAAAATCCGATTTTGTTTCTATGGACGGATTGAAAATAGACGGCTTTGAACATCATTTTAAAACAAGAATGTTGCGTTATCAGCTTGCTGACAATGAGCATATTATCTATAACAGCCCGATTAGAATAGCTTTTAACCAGCCGGTTGATCTGAGAAAAACGATCAATGAAATAACGCTTAAAAATATTGCCGCCGGTAACCGGCAAATTGATTTTATCGCTGAATATGGGACCAAAAGCGTTTATAACAAAAAAAATAAAAAATATGAAAAAACAGCCGATGAGTCCGTAATTCTAATTTACAACAAAAAAGACAGGCACGACAGGGAAAAACTTTGGGATTTCAACAATAGCTATCGTTTGAAAATAAACAAAGCATATCCGCAAGAAGGGGATATTATTCTTGAGGAAGCGCGTGAATTAACAATTAATGTTTCCGGAGAGATCAAACAGATCAGCGCCTCTTCGGAAAGGACAAGTTTTTCCACTCCCGACTTTTTTGATCCGCAGGGAAAGTTATGGATTGGATTTTACGAAGACATTGATCTGGCAAAAAGCAAAATCAGCGCCGATAAAATGACGAAAATCGGCTATGGGCAAAAGTGTAAAGATGAAAATGAAAATTTAAAATTCGGGGGAAATGTAGAGTGTGAAAAAGAGGATGACAAAAAAAGAATTTACCTATCGTTTGATTACGGTAAGATCAATAATTCGGATATTTTGAAACTTGATCTTGACGCGATTGTAAATAAGGGGGGACTGCAGCTGAATGTTAAGCCGATCACAGAAGGTATTAAAATAATTCCTCATTTAAAAATATTAAGAACCATTCCCGAATACAACGCGAGCAGCGCCAGTTTGAGCGAATTCATAATTTGCTCTAATAGTCCGTTGTCAATTCCGGCGAAAGAAGATATCAGCGATTATATTAAAACTGATCCCGGTTTTGAGTTTAAATATTGGGGCAGACCGACAAAAATTACTAAAAGTGATGTAAAATATCATAAGTGCCATGTTGGCGAATTTGAAACTAAAATTTCGTACGGCTTAATGCCGGAGAGCGATTATAATGCGGAAATTAAGGTCAAAGATGATTTTGATGAGGAAAAACTGATCAAAAAATCATTTAAAACGGGCAAAATGCCGAAGCACTATCTTAATTTCCATAACTTTCAAAAACAATACAGTATTACAACTCCGGATAAAACAAAGCTGACCTATGCCGTTGAAAATATGGATTTCGTTAATTTACATATCTGCAAGTTAAAACCGCAGGATATGCTTTATTATCTGACGAACAAGCCGTCTTACACAAGCTCTTCTTACGCGATCAATAATTGTGAAAAAATTGTCAGTAAAAAAATAGAATTGCAAAAAAAATATTGGGTCAAGAATTATTTCACGATTGATTTGAAAGATTATTTGGAAGATCCTTTGGGACATTATATTTTAACTTTTTCAAATCCTGATTATAAATATCGCTGGGGGAAAAAGGAGCAAATATATGAAAGAACATATTTGACTGTGACAAATTTGGGAATCATAGAGAAAAAAGTTGAAGTAAGAAACAGCGGTACCGATCAAGAAGTCAATTTAAACAGTGAACAGCAAGCCAAGTTAAAAAATATTTATTGGGTAACGGATTTGAAAAGCGCAAACCCGATTAATGGAGCGAGCGTCCGGCTTTTTGAGGGCGTTAAAGAAAAATCAAAAGTAAAAATGAAAAAACTGTCTTCATATCTTACGGACAGATCGGGTATTGTTGAGACGGCGGTTGCCAATAATTTATATGGCGCGGTTGTTACAAAAGGAAACGATAGCGCTTTGATCACGCGTTATGACAATAGGCTTGGTTATGGCAATATCGCCAGAACGGCGCAGAAAATATATTCATATACGGATCGGCCGATCTACAGACCGGGACAGGAAGTTCATATTAAAGGGCTTTACCGAATAGGATATGACGGCGATTATGAGATTTTCAAGGATAAGAAAATTCCGCTGAAGATCTATAATAGCAAGAATGAAGAAATATTGAGTCAGGAATTGGAGGTGAACGATTTTGGGACTTTCAATACAAAATTGATCTTGGACACAAAGTCTCCGCTGGGACGATACAGAATTGACGCCAAGGGCGTGAACACCTATTTTGAAGTTGAAGAATATGTTTCGGCTCCGTTTAAGGTTGAAACAAAAACGGACAAAGAAGAATATATTTCAGGCGATACGCTGAATATGGATATTAACGCCAGTTATTATTTCGGGGCCGCGGTTGAAGGCGGGGAAGTGGAATATAGTATCGGCAGCCAAGATTATTATTTTGACAAATACAAGGATGAATATTTTAATTTCGGATCGCGATGGTATTATTGTTATAATTGCAGTTACGGGGATAAATTTATTCTAAGAAATAAAACCGAACTAAACAGTTCCGGTAAGGCGAAAATATCGCACCGGCTTGATCTGAACAAATTATTTGAAGGCGAAAAAGATGTCAAAAGCAAAATATTTGTTGTTTATCTAACTGTCAAAAATTCTAACGGTCAGACTGTCTCCGCGCAGAAATCATTTATTGTTCATCGGGGAGAATATTATCTGGGACTGAAAACCGATAAATATTTCTTAAGTAAAAATGAATCTTTTAAGGCTAAAGTAAAATCAATTAATACCGCGGGGAAAAAGTTAGCGGTTAATGGCATTAAATTGCAAATCAATAAAATAAAATGGGTGCAGAATAAAAGGAAAGAAGTTGACGGAGGATATTATTATAAATGGGAAAAAGAATTGGAACTGATCCGAGAAAAAACAATCGGCACCAACCAAAACGGCGACTGGAACGGAGATTTTTCTTTGAGTAAAGAAGGAGAGTATGAATTAAAAGTAACAGGTAAAGACAGCAGGGGAAATATAATTACAAATAACTATAATATTTTCGTTTACGGAAACGCTCAAGTTGATGTCAGAAGAACAAACGACACGGAGTTGGAGATAGTCGTTGACAAAAGCGATTTGAAGATAGGCGATCAAGCGAAGATTATTATCAAATCTCCTTACAAAAAAGCGAAAGCGTTGATCAGTGTTGAAAGGGGGAAAGTCTTTAAATACGAAGTGGTTAATATCAATCAGAATCTTTATGATTATAGTTTTCCGGTGCTGTCGGATTATGCTCCCAACTTTTATGTCTCGGTAGTTCTACTTTCCGCGGATTCAGATCCGGAAGTTAAATTCGGGCAAGTTCAATTTAAAGTTGACACAGAGAGGAAGAAGTTGAATATCTCAGTGAAGTCTGACAAAAAAACATATTTGCCGGGAGAAGAAGTTGTTTTGAATCTTGAAGCAAAAGATTATGCGGGCAATCCGGCGGAAACGGAATTTTCGGTCGCGGTCGCGGATCTGAGCGTTTTAGCTTTGAAAGGAAATCCAAAGAAAAACCCGCTTGTATTTTTTTACGGAGGATTTCCTTTGACGGTATCAACTTCCGGTAATCTGGAAAATATTCTTTATGAAGTTGATGTTGCCAATGGAACCAAAGGCGGCGGCGGAGCGGAGTCGGAAGATCTGGCGAAAAAGAAAAGGGGAACTTTCAAAGATACCGCTTTATGGGAAGCGGTTGTCAGAACAGACCGGAACGGGAAAGCGGAATTAAAATTTACTTTGCCTGACAATCTGACCACTTGGCAGGTGGAATCAGTCGGAATCAGCAAGGACACAAAATTGGGAGTTGATTACCGGGATTTTATCGCGCGCAAAGATATTATGGTTGTTCCGTTGAAGCCGCGTTTTATAGTTCCGGGGGATGAATTTTATCTGGGCGCGAAAATTTTCAACCAAACGGACCAGAGGCAGAATTTGAGAGTTGAATTGAAGAGCGGGACATTGTTATTGAAAAATGATTCAGGCAAAAAGGACATTCAAATAGAAGCAAACGGATCAAAGATCGTCTATTTTAATGTTATTGCTAATCCATCCAAACAAGAAGGTATTCATCAATTTGTCTTGTCCGCTAAGAACGGCAAATACGAAGATGTTGTGGAGAATTCAATAAAAATAACCAGAAATGATACTTATGAAGCGACAGCCACGGCGGGATATTCAAACACGACGCTAGTTAAAGAATCCGTTTATTTACCGGAAAATATTGTTGAAGATAAAGGTGGATTGACCATTCAGAGCAGCGCTACTTTGGCGGTTTTCCTGTCAGACGCTCTAAATTATTTGTTGGGTTATCCTTACGGTTGCAGTGAGCAGATCGCCAGCAAACTTGATTCTGTCGCGATCGTAAAAAAGGGATTGAATCTGAAAAACATAGATGATAAGTTTAAATTGGAAGATGTTGAATTTGACGGGCGAAAATATACAATAGATGAAGTTGTGAAAATCGGACTGACGAGAATTTACGAAAACCAAAAATCCAACGGGGGATTTGCGTATTATCCGGACGGAAATCCGAATATATATTTGACATTGCATATAGCTAATACTTTGAAAGATCTGAAAGACGCGGGATATGAAATAAACGACGACAGTTTGAGACGGGCTTTTACCTATGTCAATAATACGGTCAGTTACGACAGAAATTTGAAAAAAAACAAAGATATGATTATTTTGGCAACGAACTCTTTATTGGAGATCAAAGAATACGGGAAGATCAACAAAAGTTTAATAAGCTATGTAAAAGAGCTGAGAAATAACAAGCCGTTTCTTCATGAACAGATCAGTAATACTTCTCTCACTTCGTTGGCCGTAATGTTGAGTGAGAACGAAGATATTTTTGGCGAGGAATACAAAAATGAAGTGTTTGATATTCTGGAGAATAAAATTGACATTGATTCCCGCGGGGCGTTTCTGCCATCCGGGAAAAATATAACTTGGCAATATTATGAAACGCAAACCAAAGATACCGCTTTATTGCTTAAAGCTCTGTCAAAAGATAAGAGAGATAATAAAATTTTGGATAAGATCTTGCGCTGGCTGTTGCGAAGCCGGAGTAAGGACGGATCATGGGGATCAACAAACAATACAATTTCCGTTATTGACGCGATGACCGATTATCTTATTTGGCAAAGAGAGACCGAGTCGGAATTTACTTTAAAAATATCATTGAATGATGAAGAAAAACAATCTTTTAATTATAACGCGCAGACAATTCTTGATCAAAACAGTCTGGAAATTCCAATAAGCGAATTGGGGTTGGGGTCTTTTAGTTCTCTTGCGTTCAAAAAGGAAAATCACAATGATCTGAACAATAATTTCTATTATGACATTTCTCTGAAATACTTCTTGCCGATTGATAAGATCCCGCCACACGATGAAGGGTTTTCAATCACGCGCGAGTTTTATTTTCCGGAAGACAAAGAGGGAGAAAATCCTATTACGCGGGCAAAGCCCGGTGATATACTCCGCGGGCATATTAAAATATTTGTTCCGGCGCAGAGAAATTTTGTCGCTGTGGAAGATTTCATTCCCGCGGGAGTGGAATTGATCAATTTCAACTTAGATACGGAGAACAAGGCGCTTCCGGCGGAAGAAGAAAACGACTATGATTGGAGGCGTGATTATTATGATAACAAAAAACTGCATCCGGATATGAAAGAGCTGAGAGATGATCGTTTGTTTCTCTTCAAGGAAAATCTCCCCGCCGGAGAATATGAATATGACTATTTCGTCCGCGTCCTTGTCCCCGGCAAATTTCATCATCTCCCCGCTGTTGTCTCTGAAATGTACTTCCCCGAGAATTTCGCGAGGACAAATGGGAGATATTTTGAGGTGGAATGAGGGAAGGGTTGTGAATTATAAAAACTGGCGTTTAGCCAGTTTTTTTGCATAGAGATATAATTAATAATCAATCTTTACTTAAAACTGCATTAATCCTTTTCGTAATATATCGGGTTTGTTTTCTGTATGCAAAAAGAAACATTAATAGAAGTA
>CAYPRS010000032.1:0-6672 GCA_964413235.1 uncultured Candidatus Saccharibacteria bacterium
TGAAGAATCAATGAATACTTTATTTTTTCAGTAAGTTATCAATTATAATGTATAGGTTAATATGTACCATTTAACTTTAATCTATTATAACGATAATCCAAAAAAATAAATTGGTCATTCAAATAAATCAAATAAAGGGAGTTTCTACTTGTCGCCCGCGAATGGGTTGAGTGGGTCAAGGACGACTATTTCTTTATTCCTCCCTAAAATCGCCGCCACCGCGCTCGCCTTGCGAGCGAACAAGCAAAAGGGCAAAAAGGAAGGGAGTTGGAGGTAAATTTTTGCCCTTTTGCGATTAAGAATAGAGCGTTTCCACTTTTCTCTGATTAAGAGAAACACAAAACAGAAAAATTTTCTTTTCCTTTTAAAGGAAAAAATTGCGCGCAAAAAAATTAAAAAATGTAGAGAAAATTTTTCTGTTTTGCTCGACCGTTGCGGTAGCGAAGTCGCGAGGCAAACATAGCCCAAAACGCTGAAATTGTAAATTGGCGGAGAGTGAGGGATTCGGTCACAAATCACTAAGCACCTTCAGAGCAAAGCTCTTCATTTGCTAAGTGTTCGCGACCCCGACTCGGCGACAAGCACTCGCTTCGCTCGTCTTGTGTACCGTACCGCCTCCGTCTTTCGAATCCCTCATCTCTGGTAAAACGTAAAGACCCCAATGCTGTTGCATCAGGGTCTAACGTTTTATGCGGAGAGTGAGGGATTCGAACCCTCGAGGCAGTTTCCCGCCTACGTCCTTAGCAGGGACGCGCTTTCGACCACTCAGCCAACTCTCCCTAAATCATAAAGAAAGCTTTATGATTGGGCGACCATTTCGTATAACGAAATGGTTTAGCCTAAAAACATTCTGTAAGAATGTTCGGACGACGAGCAACGCTCGTTTAGTCCAATATATTTCGCCCTAAAGAGCTCAAATTGTTATCATTTTTAGTTCTTGTATTTTGTCCACGTTTTGATACTTTAGCACAATTTACCTCTTTTTTCTACTGATCCTATGCAAGTTCATTATCTTAATGAGCTACGGTAAAGGCAACAATTTTTTTTGCACCTGACTTTTTCAATACTTTCCGTGCTTCCAGAAGAGTGGCTCCGGTTGTTACAATATCGTCAATTAAAATAATATTTCTATCTTTGATCTTTTCTTTATTTTTTACAGTAAAACATCCATGAAGATTATTTCTTCTTTCTGTCCGATTTCGTGTTTTTGTTTGTTGTTTTGTATCAAAAGATTTATAAAGGACATTTTTACAAAATGTAAAGGACATAGAATCTATAAAGGACAATTCTTTACACAAAAGTTCTGATTGGTTATATCCGCGCTCTTTTTTGCGTTTTTTTGAAAGGGGGATGGGAATAAGTAGCGGGTTGGTAAAATTTTGAAATGTTTCAAGTTCTTGTATTTCTTCCAATATCTTATCATACAAAGCTTGGGCGAGTGGTCGTGCCAAGGTTTTGTTGTTTTTGAATTTAAATTCCCAAAGAGCATGTTTAATGGTTGGATGTTTATAGTCAAAAACAGGATAGATATTTTTATCCACTGAAGTGTTGACAAGCGAAATTTCCGAGAGACATTTTGTACACAGGGCAGATCCATGTCGTGTACATCCAACGCAAGACAAAGGAAATATAAAATTCCACAAATTATTTATAATTTGTTTGATCATTCTCTTTAATATTAACATTTCAGAAAAATTGGATCTTAAAAACCGTGTGGATAAATTCTTTTGTAAAACGGCGTTTTTTTGTAATTTGTATGATATAATTTGTAGTACAAATATATTATTATTGCGTATGGCAAATTTCTTGAATAAAATTTTAAATGTCAAAATTATCCGCAAAATTTTTGGTGATAATAAGAGAAAAGGAGGAAGCGTTCTTGGTATAGATATCGGTTCTTCAGCGATCAAAATTATTCAGTTGGGTGAAAAAGATGGGCATGCGGTTCTTGAAAATTATGGAGAGCTTGCCTTGGGTCCTTATGCTGGTCTGGGTATTGGACAAGCAACTTCACTTTCCAAAACAAAGATCAAAGAAGCGCTTACAGATATCTTTCGCGAAGCAAATATTAAAGGAAGTTTTGCCGCACTTTCAATTCCAATAGAATCAACCCTCCTTTCTTTGATCGAGCTTCCACATGTTGATAAAAAGCAACTTAATTCAATGATACCAATTGAGGCCCGTAAATATATTCCGGTCCCTGTTTCCGAAGTGGTTTTAGATTGGTGGGTATTACCAAAGCAAAGTAATACAAACGATAAGGAGGTTACCGAAACAACTGAGAAAAAAAATGATTTTGAAGAGGAAAAAATAGAAGTGCTTTTGGCGGCTATCCACAACGACACGATAAACAAATACAAAGAAATTCAAAACGGTTTGGATTTTACATCAGGGTTGTTTGAAATAGACATATTCAGTTCAATTCGTTCGGTTGTTGGGAAGAATAATTCAGTTGTTATGGTTCTTGATATGGGCGCTGGAACAACAAAGCTTGCTGTCGTGGACTTTGGAATTCTTCGAATGCAACATATAATTAATATGGGTTCTCAAGACCTTAGTACAACACTTTCAAAAATGTTGCACATAGAAACGAACGAAGCTGAAAAAATAAAACGAGAACAGGGATTATTAAGTAACAACAAGGAGGCAGTTGCTGCGATGCAATTACCGCTGAATCATATTTTCACCGAAGTAAATAGATTTATTGTTAATTATAAAAAAAAGAATACTCAACCAATAAGTAAAATTATATTGACCGGAGGAGGTATTCTTCTTAAAGGTTTACCGGAATTTATACGAAAAAGTGTTGATGTAGAAATTGAGGTTGGTAATCCTTTTTCCAGAATTGAAACCCCGATCTTTTTGCAAGATACATTAAAAGAAGCCGGACCGGAATTTTCGGTAGCCATTGGTCTGGCAATTAAATCTTTACAAGAATAAATTTGCAAACCATAAACATAATTTTATGAATGAAAACGTTAACATATCATTTATACCTAAAAAACCGCTTGCGAGAGATGAGGGTGTCAAGCGTCATAAACCTGTTTTAAATATAGTTTTTTTAATTTCGTTTGTTATAGCATGTGTTGCGATTGGTGTGTCAGCAATGAGATTTATGCAAATTGAAGATTTGGAACAAGAAAGAGTAGAAAAAATAAAAGAACTTGAAAATTATAATAAAGAATTAGAGAAAAGAGAGATAATAAAGAACATTGAAGAAAACCGCCAATTTGCAAAAAAGATTACTATCCTAAAAGGAATATTAGGACGACATATTGAATCAACTAAACTTTTTAGTTTTCTTGAACGTACAACACCAACCCAAGTCAGCTTTAAAAATTTCGATTTTAGCGATTCAGGAGATGTTATTCAATTAAAAATGAATGGTCAAGCGGCAAGTTATGAAGTACTCGCTACGCTTTCCGGATTATATAAAGAGGAAAAAGAAACACTTTTATATTATTCACTTACAAATTTTTCCTTGGATGATACGGGAAATGTTTCTTTTAATTTTTCAGGAATTTTTAAACCATCGCTGATATTGTATGACCCTGAAGAGAGCGGAACATAAACCAAATTAATAAAAATAATTAACGGCTAGTTTTAATAAATATGTTTAGATTTATATTTCCCATTATTTTATTGTTTTTTGCGACAAGTTTATATTTTGATTATATTAGCCCAAGTTCTGATAAAATTGAAACTCTTAATGAAGATATTAGAAAAACAAATACTGCTCTTGCTGTGCAAAGAAAAGACATAGAAGAGATATTAGCAGAATTAAAGAATAATAAAGACAGTATTGATCCGGAGAAAATAGAAAAATTTAATCGTTTAGTTCCACAACAAGAAGATTTTGATGAAGCGGTGTTTGTGAACGATATGAATAATATTGCTATTAAATATGGAATGGTAATAAATAATATTCAAGTTTCTAGCCAGTCAAAAATTGCAGATAGTACCGCAGATAATGCTACGGATGATAACAATGGAGATTCTGGTTACGGAACATTTAAGATACAATTTACTTTTGATAGTTCGTACAAAAAATTTGTTGAATTCATGAAAGCGATAGAAAGAAATGAGCAATTATTGGATGTTAATATTACCTCGTTTCAAGCAAAAGACGAGGGTGATTATAGTTATAATGTGGCTTTGACCACATATTGGTTAAAATAATTATCAAAATATGAATATACTTATATCAATCATAAAGAAAGTAACTGTCGTTTTTGTGGTCGTTCTTTTTTTGATCGCGGGATACTTTTTTCTCTTTCTTAAGGGTAATAAAAATGAATTACCGAATTTGCCTTTTATAGAAAAAACAACAAGTGCAACAAACACGGCTTCTTCAAGTGAGCAAGGAATTAACGATTTAAGACAACATTTGTCTGATTTGGAAAGTATTAATATTGATTCAGATTTTTTTAATAGTCCCGCTTTTGAAAGTCTTGAAAATTCTAAAAAAATATTACCTAAACTTAAGCAAGGCAGAACAAATCCTTTTGCTCCGATAGGCGAGTAATTCTAAATTTTTAAAAAGTTTACATTAATATAAAATTTTGTATGATCCATAAAATAAATAATAGTCTATTGTTATGACATTTCTTAGAAATTTAGCGGAAAAAGGATATATTCAAGAACGAGATATCCAAGAAATATTGAAAGTATCAGAAAAAGAAGATAAAACTCCCGACGATGTTTTACGACAGCGTGGGGTACCCGGTAAGGCAATTCTAGACGCTAAATCGGAATATACCGGCGTTCCAGTAAGAAATATCCAAAATAAAAAAATAGCATTTGAAATTCTTAAATATATTCCTGAAGAATCTGCGGCATATTATAAACTTTTACCGCTTGATTTTGTTGATGGGATCTTAGAAGTTGGAATGGTTGAGCCCGATAATATTGAAGCAAGAGACGCGCTACAGTTTATTTCGTCACGACTTCGAATTCCGTTTAAAGTTTTTTTGATATCGCCGAAAGATTTTGAAATAGGAATTGTGTCATATCGTGGTTTAAGAGGAGAAGTGTCGGAAGCGTTGTCTCAATTCAAAGAGAATGAAGGAGATAAAAATGTTTTAAGCACCAAACTTAAAAAGTCTCAAACAGACAGCAGCGACAGTGAAGGAGACGATGTAATAGCGGGTTTACAAGATGAAACTCAAATTACAGACGATGCTCCTATTACAAAAATTGTTTCAGTAATGTTGCGTCACGCCGCGGAAGGAAATGCTTCGGATATTCACATTGAACATTTGGGAGAGCGTGTACGTGTACGGTTTCGTGTTGACGGTGAGCTTTTTACTAGTATTTTCTTGCCAAAGAACGCGCACAACGCGGTAGTAGCCAGAATTAAAATTTTAGCAAATTTGAAATTGGACGAAAAAAGAAAACCGCAAGATGGACGATTTTCCGCTTATATAGAAAAAAGGAAAGTTGATTTTCGTGTTTCAACATTTCCTACACACTATGGAGAAAAAGTTGTTATGCGTATTCTTGATCAAGAAAAAGGAATAAAAACTCTTGAAGAGCTTGGTTTAAGCGCGTCTAATTTATTAACATTAAAAAAAGCGATTAAAGCGTCTTACGGTATGATACTCATCACCGGCCCGACCGGATCCGGTAAATCAACCACACTATACTCTATGCTTAACGCTATTGATCGCGAAAAACACAACGTAGTTAGTCTTGAAGATCCTATTGAGTATAATATTCCCGGAGTAAGTCAGTCGCAAATGCGACCGGAAATAGGATATACTTTTGCGAATGGTTTGCGTTCTGTCTTACGTCAAGATCCGGACATTATCATGGTCGGTGAAATTAGAGATAAAGAAACAGCTCAATTGGCGATTCAGGCGTCTCTTACCGGTCATTTGGTTTTTGCTACGCTTCATACCAACAGCGCGATTGGAGCTGTACCACGTTTGGTAGATATGGGCATTGATCCATATTTGATTTCGCCAACTCTTATTCTTGTTATTGCGCAACGGTTAGTAAAAGTATTATGTTCTCAATCAAAAGAGATTATGCCTCTTGATGATAGTCTAAAAATGATGGTGGACAAACAATTTTCCAATCTTCCTGAAAAATTTAAAGAACAGCTTAATCTCGGGAATACTTTTTATCGCGCAAAGCCATCCGCGGAATGTCCAAGTGGTGTAAGCGGGCGAGCGGCGGTGCTTGAAATTCTTGAAGTTAATGACGACATCAAACAAATAATTCTAAAAGATCCGGTTGAACCGGAAATTTGGAAAGTGGCAAGAAAAACAGGAATGCTCACCATGAAGGAAGATGCCATCTTAAAAGCGTTTGGTGGAGTTATCCCTTTTGAAGAGATTAATAAAGTGTAATATAATAGATTTTTATGTCAGAGAATAAAGAAAAAGGAAAAACAATTTTTATCGTAGATGACGATAAATTTCTTTTGGATATGTATGCTATCAAGTTTAAAGAAAGCGGTTTTAAAATAGAAACAGCTTTAGGAAGCTTGGATGCGCTATCTAACCTAAAAGACGGTCTTGAGCCGGACGTCATATTACTTGATCTTGTTATGCCGGCGATGGATGGTTTTGAATTTTTACAGAAGATAAAAAAAGAAAAAATTGCAAAGACTGCTAAATTTATTATTCTATCCAACTTAGGGCAAGATTCTGATATCCAAAAAGGTAA
>CAYPRS010000033.1:0-6523 GCA_964413235.1 uncultured Candidatus Saccharibacteria bacterium
TTTTCTAACAATGGACTAATTCTAACAAAAACAACTTCTTCTTCTTTGCCTAACTTTTCTAAGAAATCTCCAAGTTCATTTATCACACTTGATACTTGATACTTGATACTTGATACTTTTATTATCGGTCCCTGCGGAACAAACAAAAACGATCCTCTTCTTGCTTTTATTTTTATAACCAACACCACGGCTTCCAGCTTATCATTATCAAAAACCCCCAATCGCCAAATTTTCTCGCCAATAATTTTATTAAATTCGCCCCAATTCCATGATTGCAAAAACGAAGTTTCTTGGCACGATGATACAAAATTTTCCCATTGCGCTTTGTTTATTATTTCCGCAACTCTCGTGGTCTTTGTTGTTAACTTCACAACCTTCTCAATATCTTCAGTGTTTATTCTGTGATGGGTTGGCAAATTGACACATTTTGAGCTTACTTCTTCCGCGATAGGACAACTTCCTTTTTCATACCCCGCTTTTGCCAGATCAACTTCAGCCGGACCTATTGCCTGCGGAAACCAGTCGCCCAAGATAATATGTTTTTGTTTCGCGTTTTCTATAAATTCTTTTTTGTTTTTAACTAATATTGTGTACCACAAAAATATATTTTTCACATCTGAGTCTTGTTCCGGAATATTTATGTCTTTATTCCATTTTAGTTTTTCTTGATACAATTTTGCAACAGTTGTTCTATGATCGTTGAACTCGTTTACCAACTTTAATTGGTGAAGAGCTATTTTTGCCAGAGCGTTTGGCATTTTTGCTGGAAAATTTGGCGGTCGTTCATTGCTCTTTTCCTCTTTTGAATATGCTCTGGGGGTAAAATTTAATTTTCCGGAAACATACATAATTATTTTTCCAATACTAAAAAAATAATATGTGTGAAGAGCTTTATAAGTTATTATCGGCTGCAAAAGCTGCCTTATGATCAGACGTTTACTTGGATACGGCATTCCATTTCTTTCTTTTTCTATTTTTTCCGCAAGCTCTCTGTTATTTGTCACTACCATTCCTCCCGCAACACTAGAGACAATCTTATCCCTTCCAAAACTAAAGAATGCCACGTCTCCGAATGTTCCTGTTTTTTTGCCTTTGTATTCCGTACCCAGAGAATGCGCGCAATCTTCAATCACATATAAATTATGTTTTTTGGTAATTTCCATAATTTCATCCATGCGAGCCGGATTCCCAAAGGTATGCTGAACAATTATGGCTTTTGTTTTGTCGGTAATTTTTTCTTCTATCTTTTTTGGATCTATATTATAAGTATGCTTTTCTATATCAACAAAAATCGGTTTTGCGCCGCGCCACATTATTACATTGGGAAGAGCTACGGTTGTAAACGCCTGTAAAATTACTTCATCGCCATCTTTTATTCCAAGACATTTTAAGATCATGTAGAGTCCGGATCTTCCGTTGTCAAAACTTATCGCACATTTACAGTTCAAATATTTTTTAATCTTTTTTTCCAGTTTTTTTGGTTTTTTACCTTTTTGCAGTTTACTCCACTTCCACGGCATTAAGTATTCAAAAGCGATCTTAATATCTTTAAATGTATAGTTCGGAGCAAGTGATGCTGCGATTGGTTGAAATTTTTTAAACATAATTTTATTTTAATTTTTTCATAACTACTCCGGCACCGCGACTCTCAAAAAGTACCACTGTATTTTTATCTAAATCTTTTCTCAACATATTGGATATTTTACTAAAGTCTTTCTCAAAAACAAAATTACAGCTATATTTGTTCTTTGGCATTTGATATTCAGTGTTTAATATGTAAGCCACATCACAAACCTTATCAATTTTACTAAATAATTTTTGATGTACTTTTTCTGACTCGCTCCCTAATTCTATAATTCCCGGAAAAACAATTATTTTTTTATAATCTTTGTACACTTCATCCAAATAATCAAGTGCTGCAATTACCCCATCCGGATTAGCACTATAACTATCATCAATAAATATAGCGCTACTAACACCTTCTGACTTTCTCATCATAAATTCAGACGGTTTTATTTTTTTCACCGCTTTAGAAATTTCTTCCAAACTCATTCCCAGATCTTCCGCCGTCATTATAGCCGCCAAAAGATTTTCAATAAAATGTTTTCCAAAAATATGGGTTTTAAATTCGGTATTCTTATAATTAAATTCCATTCCGTCTTTATTGTTTTTAATTTTACCCGCCAACTTATTAGAAAAATATTTTACATTTTTTACTAAAAGTTCTTTTTTTTCTTTTTCTAATTTTAATTTCTCATTTATTATCGCCATCCCATCTTTCGGTAAAGATCTAATCAGTTCAAATTTTGCCTGAATCGTATTCTCAATAGAGCCGAACAGATCAAGATGCTGTTCGTTTATTCCGGTCAGTATTCCTATTTCCGGTTTTACAATATTGCACATCTCCGCAATCTCGCCAATTTTATACGCGCCCATTTCACAAATAAAATAATCATGTTCATCGCTCACTTTATTTAAAACCGTATAAGCCACACCGATATTTGTATTATTATTCCCTTCGGTTTTTATAACTTTGAATTTTTCGCGGAGAATAGTATATAAAAATTCCTTTGTGCTTGTCTTGCCGAAACTTCCGGTAATGCCAATAACTTTAATATCTTTCAGCTCTCTCATTTTTCTCGCCGCTTTTTTAATTATTCTCCTTTTTTGAAAATTAAAGATTGGATTAATAGATAAAATAATTATAGTGATCAAAAGAGGGGTGACTAAATAAAAAACCAACAAGAGCAAAGTTGTAAAAACAAGAGAAAGATCATTGTTTATATAACAAACAACAGTGGTAAAAAGATAAAGAAGTAAAGAAACAAATAAAACAAGTATCGCTTTAAAAGTTGGCTTTGGTCTTTTAAGAGTTCTCCTTTTTATTTCCAGAAGTATTTGATAAAAAGTAAAAGCGAAAAAGACACCCGTCATATAAATAAAAACTGGTTGGTAAAAATAAAAAACCAGTAACAAAATCAAACAACAAAAAAGATTAATATTTTTGCTAATAATATTTTGCCCATCTTTTAAGTGAGCCATCATCCGATCTATCCGATATTCTTTCACCTGCCACAGCCAAAGATAAGACAAATTATCACGGATAATTTTAATTAGAGCTAAAATTAATACAGTGGCAAAAATAGTTAACATTTTAACGGTTTAGAAATTCAAAAATGATTTTAATAAACTCTTTCGGTCTTTGATACGGTAAAGAATGGTTGGCATCGTCTATTATGACCAATTTGGAATTTTCTATTTTCTGGTTCATAATCTTTCCATCAGAAAGCGGTGTCGTTTTATCTAACCTCCCCCAGACCAGCAAAGTCTCAATCTTTATTTCTTTCAGATACGACGTTATATCTTGCACTAAAATATTTTTCATTATTTCTTTCATTCTGGGGCTAGCTCCATAATAATCTTTTACTCGCGCTATTTTATATAATATTTTTTGCGCCGGTTTTTGTAAATATGAAATCCCCGGCAGAGAAAACAAGGTTTTCCCCGCTTTTGCTAAAATAAAAAATATTTTTTGTTTTATGGTTGACTTGTGTCTGATTCCCGCCGCTCCGGTCAAGATTAGCGAGCTAACCTTTTTAGAATATTTCGTCACATATTTAATAGCGATCATACCACCAAAAGAATGTCCGATGATGATTATTTTTGAAGATGGTGTATTAAAGTGCTGCCTTCGCATACCTTCAATAAACTTATCTGTAAACACAACATAATTATCTAAATTCCAAGCTTCTTTTGGCTCCTCGCTTTTGCCAAAACCGGGCATATCCGGAATAAAAATACAATATTTTTGATCTTCCAAAAAATATTTATCCAAAGGTAAATATTTTTCACAATCTTTAACCCAGCCATGCAACAAAACAATTGGAATATTTCCATCTCCAATTATTCTATAGTTTATATTTAAGCCGTTAATTTCAACTCGTTTTTCAGAAATTTTATCTTGCCCTAAAATAGAATTCATATAGTGCTTTTATTATTCAGAGTATACAAAAAATATAGCACATACAATACAAATAACCAGCTTTAAAAAACTTTAAATCAATTATTCAAAAGTATTATCCTCAACAACCTTCCTCGCAATTTACGCAATCTTCGCCAGCTTCTTGTTGCATTTTCTTTTCTTCTTCCGCAACTTCAAATTTCATAGCAACAATCGCATCGGGATTAAGAGATACGGAATCAATGTTGTTTGCTATTAAAAATCGCAAAAAATCAGGATAATCAGACGGTGCTTGTCCACAAAAACCAATATATTTACCCCGCGCTTTACACTTTTTAATCGCCTCGGCAACCAACGAATGTACTGCCGGATCATTCTCGTTTGATATCGGCGCGACTAGCGCAGAGTCGCGATCCATTCCCAATGTAAGCTGTGTCAGATCGTTTGACCCGATTGAAAATCCGTCAAACACATCTAAGAAATCATCAGCACGAATTACGTTGGTAGGAATCTCACACATCACATAAACTTTGAGTCCGTCATCTTTCTTTTCCAATCCAAACTCTTTCATAATATCAAGGACTTTTTGTCCTTCTTCGGGAGTTCTACAAAAAGGGATCATCGTTTGTACATTTGTCAGTCCAAATTTCTCCCGAACACGTTTGATCGCTTCACACTCAAGACCAAACGCCGGCTTGAATTGCGGATTGGCATATCGTGATGCTCCTCGCCACCCGAGCATCGGATTCTCTTCGTCCGGCTCATAATCCGCGCCTCCAACAAGTGTCGCGTATTCATTTGTTTTAAAATCGGAAAATCGGACGATGACTTGATGCGGATAAAATGCCGCGCCGATCTGCGCGATCCCCTCCGCTAATTTTGAAACATAAAACTCTGTTTTATTATCATACCCTTTTGTAAGTTCTTCTATTTGTTTTTTAAGTTTCGCTTCTTTGATACTATCAAAATTGATCAGAGCAAGTGGATGCACTCTAATATGCGAAGCTATAATAAACTCCTCGCGCGCGAGTCCAACCCCGCTGTGCGGTAAAAAACTATGAACAAAAGCTCCTTCCGGACTTCCAACATTGAGGGAAAGCGAGGTTTTTGTTTCCGGAATTTCTTCAATATTATATGAACTTTCTTCAAATTTTAATTCCCCTTCGTACACTCTTCCCACCACACCAGACGAGCAATCCACGGTTATAATATCTCCTGTCTTAATACACTTCATGGCATTACCTGTTCCAATTACCGCGGGAATTCCAAGTTCACGTGATACTATCGCCGCGTGGCTTGTGCGCCCACCTTTTTCAGTAATAATTGCAGACGATATCTTCATGATCGGTTCCCAATCCGGATCCGTGATTTGGCTAATTAATATTTCGCCTTTTTTAAATTCGTGAAGTTTGGCTGTTGATACAACTACTCGCGCTACACCTGTTACTATCTTTGTTCCAACAGAAATTCCTTCGGTAACAAGTTTCCCTTCTTCAGTCAATTTGTATTCCGTGCGGACATATCCTTTTTTCTCCGACTGGACGGTCTCCGGTCGCGCTTGCACTATATACAATTCTCCGGAAATACCGTCTTTTGCCCATTCCATATCCATCGGCATATATTTACCGGCACGCTCTGAATAATGCTTTTCAATTATAGCGCCCCAGCGAGCCAAAATGAGAACTTCTTCCTCTGTTAGAGTAAAAATATCTCGCTCTTTTTCCGGAACCGATATTTCTTTTACGGGATTTTTTTCCGAACTTGTGTAGACCATTTTAAATTTCTTAGCACCAAGGGATCTTTTTATGATCGGAGAAAAACCCTGTTCCAACGTCGGTTTAAAAACAATATATTCATCAGGAGTCACTTTGCCTTGCACAATCATTTCTCCAAGTCCCCATGAACAGCTAATCTGTATTGTATCCTTGAAACCGGTTTCCGTATCAATAGTAAACATCACACCCGATGACGCCTTATCAGAACGAACCATTTTCTGTACACCCACAGAAAGAGCTACGTCAAAATGATCAAATCCTTTATCAACACGATATGAAATAGCACGATCATTGAAGAGTGAAGCAAATGCTTTTTTAACAGCCAACACTACGTTATCTTCGCCAGAGACGTTGAGAAAAGTGTCGTGTTCACCGGCAAAGGACGCGCCCGGGAGATCTTCGGCGGTCGCGCTTGAGCGCACGGCAACATCAACATCTTTTACTCCATACGCCTTTGAGAGATTCTCATACGCGTCATGCACCGGACCCACAAGACTTGGCGGTAATTTTTCTTTTAGAAAAGCGTCACGTATTTTTTTTCCTTTTTTTTGAAGTTCTTTGATGTCGTGTGTATCAAGATCGGTAAATTCTTCTTTTATTAGATCAGCCAAACCTGTCTCTTTTACAAATTCACGATAAGCATGCGCCGTTATAACAAATGCATTTGGGATCCGAATACCTTGTGAAGTAAGTATATTATACATCTCGCCAAGCGATGCATTCTTACCGCCCACCATCGGAACATCGTCATTGGAAAGCTGATCAAGCCATAAAATTAATTCTTGTG
>CAYPRS010000034.1:0-6516 GCA_964413235.1 uncultured Candidatus Saccharibacteria bacterium
AAATGATTTGAAAGGTTTATCTAACATAAATCTTAATATGTTTATAACATTTTTAAAAAAGTTTGTCAAAAAATTTATTTACTCTTTTTCTTATTTTTAGTTTTCAGTGTCATTATCTTCCGATACTCTTTTTCTGTAATTATGTCCTTTGATTCCGCTCTATCCAAAAAGACTACACCATCTAAATAATCGTTCTCATGTTGAACTATCCTAGCCACAAAATCTTTAAAAGTTTTGATTTGTTTCTTGCCTTCCGTTGTACAAAACTCGATCTTTACGATTTTATATCTGGGAACCAGCGCTCTGATTCCGGGGATACTTGGAGTTCCCTCCCAGTCTTTTTCTTTATCGTCAGAGTGTCCAATAATTTTTGGATTTATCATAACTAACGGTTTTTTCATTAAAGGCGCTTTGGGATATCGCGGATTTGGATAAGACATTATAATGATCAATCTAACAGATTCATACACTTGAGGCGCGCCGAAACCAACAGCATTTGCGTCTTTGATGGTTACGATCATATTATCAATTAGTTCTTGCAGTTCCTTGCTCTTAAAATTGGTTATTTCAGTAGCTTTTTTACGCAAGACAGGATGACCTAATTGCGCAAGTTGTAATAATTTCGGCATCTTTATTTAACTTTTTCCACAATAACCTTGAGAGATGTTTTTTTGTCTTGCACGATTATTTCAATCGTGTATTCCCCAACCTCTTTGATCGGTTCTTTCAAAACAATATGGTCCGAACTTATATCCAAACCAAGTTCTTTTTTGATATGAGAAACTAATTCATCATTATGAATACCAGCAAATAAAATTCCTTTGTCATTTGCTTTTTCTTCAATAGTAATAACCGCGTCTTTGATATTCTTTAGTTTTTTAAGAAGTTCCGCTTCCGTTATTTTTGTTTTTTCGTCATGCAGAGATTTGGCAAGCGCGATTCGGGCTTCCGTCTCCTTGGTTGCGATTTCCGCCAATTTATTGGGAATAAGGTAATTTTGCGCGTATCCGTTTGATACATTCTTAATTTCAAACTTTTTACCGATCTTTGGAGTGTCTTTGAGTAATATAACTTTCATAATCTTACTATATTATAACGCTGTTAATATGTAGTCTGTGTGGGCATTATAAAAGAAATATCTTTATTTTTCAAGTAATATCTCTACCGCTTTATCCATCTGAGGGTCGCGGTTTTCTTCTACGTCTTCAAAGGTCATCTCAACGGGAACGTCTGGCACAAGTCCTTCTTCTGAAATAGATACGCCATTAGGGGTGAGCCATCGCGCGATAGTGAGCTTAAGCGAGGTGTCTCCACCCGTTTTTATGAGTTCCTGCACTGAACCTTTACCAAAACTTTTTTCTCCCACAAGAGTAGCAACATTATGTTCAGACAAAGCACCTGCTAAAATTTCTGAGGCAGAAGCGGATCCTTGATTGATCAAAATAACCATTTCAAAATCTTTTCCGTCAAATGCGTAATGTCCATTAGTACGATGTTCTATTTCTTTGATATCTGTTCCGTAACTTTCTCGCACGACCACTTTTCCATTCGGCAAAAACCAGCTGGCAATATCCACAGAGGCTTCCAGATATCCTCCCGGATTATTTCGCAGATCAAGAATAAGTTTATCAGAGCCGGAATTTACGAATTTTTCAATGGCTTCTTGGAATAATGCCGGTGAAGTTTCCGAAAAGCTATAAAGCTCAATAAGGAAAATTCCGTCATCGCGCAACTCACTATAAATAATAGGTATTTCAATAACGTCTCGCACCACACTTATTTCAAGTGTTTCGTCAACTCCTTCGCGAACAACGATCAGTTTGACTGCTGTGCCTTTCTCTCCTCGGATCAAACTTACAGATTCATTAATAGACAGATCATAAGTCGGTGTTTCATCAATTTGTATTATCTTGTCACCAGACATCAATCCGGCAGCTTCGGCAGGAGTTCCTTTGAGAGGCGCTATAACGGTCAAGATATGGTCGCGAATGCCAATCTCCATACCAACTCCTTCAAAATTACCCCGCACATCTTCCTCAAACATTTTTGCTTCAATTGGCGGCAAAAATATAGAATATGGATCATCAAGCGAGCCGACTAATCCATCTATCGCACCCCATATTTTTTCTTCGTCTGTGGGCATTTCCGAGGTAACATATTTTTCGTTAATAAGATTCCAAACATTCCAAAATAGTTCCAAATCAACATTTTCCGGTGGAATAATTTTTTCTTCTTTTTCAGGTAAAAACAGATCCAATATATTATCATTTTGTTCTATGTCGTGAGTTGAACTTCTCTCTTCTCCAATAAAAACACCAATACCGAAAGATATTGCAATAATAAAAATTGCCAAAATAACGGCAAGAAAATTTTTCATTTTGAAAATCATATTGTCATTATCGCAAACTATCCCCTTGTGGTCAAATTACGCAAACTGTATAATTGGATTATTACTAAATTATTTTATCATCGTCCAAAGAAAGATTTTCTAAAAATATTATGATATCGCGTTATCAATACAAAGATCTTGTCTGGGTTGATCTTGAATCTCCGACAAAAGAGGAAGTGCGGGAAATAATGGAAAAATATAATATTCACCCGCTTGTTGCCGACGAAATGCTCTCGCCAACTTTGCGCCCCAAGGTTGACCTCTATGATAATTTGATCTATCTGATCATGCATTTTCCTGTCCTTTACAATATGCACGGAAGAAGTGGCGGTCAGGAAATTGATTTTATAATTGGAAAGGATTTTCTTATTACCACTCACTATGAGCTGATAGACCCTCTGCATGAATTCTCAAAAGTTTTTGAAGTAAATTCAATCTTGGACAAAAGCGACATCGGCAAACATGCCGGTTATCTTTTTTACTATATCATCAAAGAACTTTATCACGGTTTGACGATCGAGCTTGATCATCTTTCTGAAGAGCTTGAAAACATAGAAGATAAAATTTTCCAAGGAGAGGAAGCAAAAATGGTTGAATCAATTTCAAGAGTAAATCGTGATCTGCTCAATGTAAAACAAGCGATACGACCGCACAAAGAAGTACTTGATTCATTTGAGACAGCTGGTAAGCAATTTTTTGGTAAAGAATTCGCATATCATCTGCAAAGCATATCCGGTGAATATTACAAAGTATTTAATATTCTGGAAGGACAAAAAGAAACACTGCTTGACTTGCGTGTTACAAATGATTCTCTTCTAACTACAAAAACCAACGAGATCATGAAGATTCTAACAATCGTGGCTTTTATTACTTTTCCGCTAACTCTTATTGCCGGTATTTTTGGTATGAATGCTGAATTTATGCCTTTTGTCAATGATTCCAACGGTTTTTGGTTTATCTTGGGAATAATGCTTATGACGGGCATTATAATGTTTGTTTATTTTAAATTTAAAAAATGGATGTAAAACTTTATAATACTCTCGGGCGCGAAAAGCAAATATTTAAGCCCTTGCAAGAAGGTAAAATTTCAATGTACCAATGCGGTCCTACTGTTTATTGGACACAGCATATCGGCAATATGCGCGCTGTTGTGCTGGCTGACCTTATTGTGCGTTTATTGCGAGATGTCGGATACGATGTTTCTTTTGTTCGCAATTACACAGACGTTGGACATATGACAAGCGATGCGGACACCGGCGAGGATAAAATGGAAAAAGGCGCGAAACGAGAAGGGCTGTCTCCCGAAGAAATTGCTGATAAATATATTGCTGTTTATGAACAAGATGTAACAGACCTTAACACCTTGTCCCCTGATTTTAAACCGAGAGCGACGGAAAATATTGACGGCATTATTGAAATGACCCAGACTCTTCTTGATAAAGGATATGCTTATACAACTCCCCTTGCCGTTTATTTTGATATCTCAAAAGCAAAAGATTATACAAAACTTTCCCGACAAAATATGGAGGAAATAATTGAAGGTGCCGGAGGTGGTGATGTGGAAGATTCGGACAAAATACACTCGGCGGATTTTGCTTTATGGATTTTCAAAGCGGGAAAACATAAAAATGCTTTGCAGTTTTGGGCTTCCCCATTTCAATCGCCGCTGGTTTCAAATGGCGAAGGTTTCCCCGGGTGGCATATTGAATGTTCGGTAATGAGCAAAAAGCATCTGGGCACGACATTGGATATTCATATGGGCGGTGTGGAGCATATTCCCGTTCATCACACCAACGAGATTGCTCAAAGCGAGAGTGCCAACGGCGCCACTTTTGCAAACTATTGGCTTCACAACGAACACTTGCTCGTTAACAATACCAAGATGTCAAAATCCGAGGGTACAAGTTACAGCTTGGCGGAGGTAAAAGAAAAAGGATTTGACCCGCTGGCATTGCGATATTTTTTCTTACAAGCGCACTATCGTTCCAAACAAAATTTTACATGGGATGCGCTAGATGCCGCGCAAAAAGGATTAATGAATTTATACAAACAAGTTGCTGGACTGGGAACCGAATATGGCGAGATCAACAAAAAATATCAAGAAAAATTTATGAGCCGGCTTTGTGATGATTTTAATTTTCCTCAAGCTCTGGCGATTGTTCACGAAATGATGCAATCCGATATTGTACCGGAAGATAAACTTGCAACTATTTTTGATTTTGATAATGTTCTCGGTTTGAAAATTTGTGAGAAAGTTAAACTTTTGCGAGAAGAACAAAAAAAGATTATTATACCGGAAGAAATACAAAACTTAGTCAGCAAACGTGAAACCGCTCGTCAAAACAAAGATTGGGCGGAGTCAGACAGCCTCCGTGATGAAATACTCGCCAAAGGTTTTGAGGTGTTGGATACGCAGGAAGGTCCAAAAATTGTGAGGAAATAAAATGGTGTCTAAAAAAGCAATAAAAAATGCTCTATTTTTTTGATTTAAATCAGATGTCTTTTTTTGTTTTTGTTCAATCTCTTTCATAAATTTTTTGACTAAAGCACATGAGAGCAATACCTAAAATACTTCAATTTTTGTGTAAAAATGGTATATTTAACTTATGAATCCCGTTAGAAATTTGGTGTAATAATAATGGGGCAATACTGTGATTAACCATTTATATTTATCAATTAGTTAAATTAATATGAAAATTTCTAACGGGATGAAAATAAACACAGACAAAGAAAAGATAGACGCTCTGCTTACTCGCGGAGTGGATGAGGTTATAGACAAAAAAGATCTGGAGCAAAAACTTTTAAGCGGCAAGCAACTGCGGATTAAGCTTGGAATTGATCCAACCAGTCCAAACATTCATTTGGGGCGTTCAATTCCCCTTCTTAAACTTCGGGATTTTCAAGAATTGGGGCATCAGATCGTTCTTATTATAGGAGATTTTACCGGTACCATTGGAGATACTTCCGACAAAGAAAGCGAACGTCCAATGTTAGACGAAGAAACAGTAAAAAATAATCTGGAAACTTATATCAAACAAGCCGGAAAAATAATTGATATTGATAAAACCGAAGTGCGTTACAACAGCGAATGGCTTGATGATTTAAAATATAAAGAAATTTGCTCTCAAGCCGACCAGTTCTCATTGAATGAATTCATGTCGCGGGAAAATATCAAAAAAAGATATGATGCCGGCAAGAGGATCTCTTTGCGGGAATTGTTTTACCCTCTTATGCAGGGATATGATTCCGTGGCTATAAAAGCGGATATTGAGGTTGGCGGAACAGACCAGAGATTTAATATATTGGCGGGCAGAACTTTGCAAAAACATTATAACCAAGAGCTACAGAACATTATCACAAATCCATTGATTGAAGGACTGGACGGAAGAAAAATGAGCTCAAGTTGGGGCAATACTGTGAATTTGATGGACTCGCCAAATGATATGTATGGAAAGATCATGTCTCTTGGTGATGAATTCATTATTAAATATTTTGTATTTTTAACGCGTCTTCCTATGGCAGAGATAGAAAAATACGAGAAAGAAATGGGTGACGGCGCAAATCCACGTGATCACAAAATGAAACTAGCTTATGAAACGGTGTGTTTTTATCATAGCCAAAAAGATGCGGATGAAGCGCAAGAATTTTTTATAAACACATTCAGCAAAAAAGAAATTCCCGATGAAATGCCGGAAATAAAACCAACGGCTTACGATATTGTTACCGTTCTTTTGGAGAGTAAAAGTGTAACCAGTAAATCAGACGCAAGAAGGGTTATTTCTCAAGGTGGTGTTAAGATAGACCAACAAGTTGTAAAAGATGTCGCTCATCAAGTGAAGTCCGGCGATATTCTTCAAAAAGGCAAAAGAGTTTTTGTGAAAGTTGTATAAAAAGTAGTATCTCTAATTTTTATTGACATCATTACCCGTGAAGAGTAAACTTTTTTATAGTAGTTTATTTGTATTTTATATATAGTTAACTTAGTAATTTAACAGAAATTAATCTAATTTTTGTTAAAAAAATAGAAAGGAGGCTACTATATGAATAGCGAAAAATTGAGTAATTATGTTGCTCAAGTAGGAATTTGTCCTGGAATTATTTGTTTACTATTGTCGTTTGCGATAGTA
>CAYPRS010000035.1:0-6375 GCA_964413235.1 uncultured Candidatus Saccharibacteria bacterium
TTGGTGTTGTCAATTTCGACGAGCCTTTTACGTGTCTTCAACATGTCGGTCTAATAATGGCTGAGGATGGTCGCAAGATGAGCAAACGTTGGGGAAATGTCATTAATCCGGATAATATGATTCTGTCATTCGGAGCGGATGCAATGCGAGTATATGAAATGTTCATGGGTCCGTTCTCTCAGCCTTGCGCATGGAATACAAACGGACTTGTTGGAACAAGAAAGTTTTTAGAAAAGGTTTGGCGTTCTGCTGAAAAAGTTGGATCTGATATCAAAGCAGATAAAGATTTGGATCGGTTGTTGCATAAAACAATTAAAAAAGTTGGCGAAGATATTGAAGGTTTTAAATTCAATACAGCAATTTCTCAGATGATGATATTGGTCAATGAATTTGAAACGCGTGATAAATTATCAAAAGACACTTTTAAAAATTTTCTAAAATTACTTGCTCCATTCGCGCCGCATATTGCGGAAGAACTTTGGTCAGAGATGGGAGAGAAAAACAGTATTTTCAGATCGGAGTGGCCGAAATATGACGAATCAAAAATACTAGAAGATATTCTTACAATCGCAATACAAATAAACGGCAAAGTTCGGGATAATATTAAAGTAAAGGCTGATTTTTCCGAAGAAGAAATAAAAAAAGAGGCATTTAAGAGAGAAGCAGTTATTCGCAATGTTGCAGGAAAAGAGATAAAGAGAGTGATCTATGTGAAAGACAAACTTCTAAATATCGTGGTTTAATAGTGTAGTAAAAACAAGAAAGAAAAATATTGGACATATTTCTTGACTTTTTATCAAATCAATGATAAAGTATGCTTTAAGTTAAATTGACAAAAAAATGGCTATTATTACATTTAAACCGAAACAAATTACCAAAAAACTTACCGCGACGTTGCCTGAACGTCCGCGTTTTGTAATTATAAATCGCTTTGGGCTTGACGGTCCGGAGAGAATGACACTTGAGGCTATTGGAGGAACATATGGCATCACGCGTGAGAGAGTACGTCAGATCGAAAATTTTGGTTTAAATGCTATCAAAAAATCATCAACTTTTCAAAAAGAACAGCATATTTTTGAAGAAATTGCAAAAATAGTAATAGGACTTGGCGGCGTGGTCGCGGAAGATGATTTTTTAAATTATATTTCTAAAGATGTCAAAACACAAAACCACATCAATTTACTGCTTGTTCTTGGAGATGATTTTAAAAAAGAAAAAGAAAACAAAGAATTTAAACATTGTTGGAGTGTTGATGACGATATTTCCGAAAGAGTCCATACTTCTTTAAGGGAACTTTCTAAAGAACTTTCTCTGGACGATTTGATCCCGGAAGGTGAAATGGTAACAAATTTTCTAAATCATTTGCAAGACATACCGGAACAATATAAAAATGAGGAGATAATAAAACGATGGCTTGGCTTGTCTAAAAATATTAGTAAAAATCCTCTCAATGATTGGGGTATGTCAAAATCATCAAACGTCAATGCTCGCGGAATTAGAGATTATGCTTTTTTGGTAATTCGCAGACACGGTTCACCAATGCATTTTACAGAAGTAGCAAAAGCCATTACGGAAATATTCGGCAGAAAAGCACACACCGCGACTTGCCACAATGAACTTATAAAAGATGCTAGGTTCGTGCTTGTCGGACGTGGTCTTTATGCGTTGAAAGATTGGGGGTATGAAAGAGGTGTGGTCAGGGAAGTTATCAAAAACATACTAAAGAAAGATGGACCACTTACAAAAGACGAAATTATAAAACGTGTTTTAAAAGAGCGTTATGTCAAAGAAAATACCATTACTGTAAATTTGCAGGATACAAAGATCTTTTCAAAAGACAAAAAAGGAAGATATAAAGTTGTATAACATTTTTTATGTAGAATAAAATTCAAAATTCCCGCGGTATTTCGCGGGAATTTTGTCAGGGTTTACTCACTATTCTCAAAATGTTGTTTTTAGGATATCATTATGTCAAGCGAGGAGCGAGAGAAAGTTTTACTTTCTCATCGTCCGAGCGAAGGCATAATATATGCAAAACATATAATTCCTTCACTCGGAGAGAGTGTGAATAAATTCCCACTTTACTCCTCGTTTGAAATTATATGCAAAACATATAATTCCTTCACTCGGAGAGAGTGTGAATAAATTCCCACTTTACTCCTCGTTTGAAATTATAAAACGCAGTGCTTTTATTAGATAAACAATATGAACGAATTTTTTTTACTATTCAGCAATGTATTTAATATTTTTGCTTTTCTAGGCAAGTACTTTGTTTTTTGGTCGCCATTTGTATTTGGTGCGTTGTTGTGGTGGATGTGGCTTAGATTTATTAGAGGCAGGTGGCGTTCTAATATTAATTGGGTTTTACTTGAGATCAAATTACCAAAAGATATTAAAAGAACGCCACTTGCCATGGAAGTAGTTTTGTCAGCGTTATATCAAGCAAGTACGGGAGAGTGGCCTGAACGTTTATTTCAAGGAAGGGTAATGGATTGGTCTTCTCTAGAAATAGTTTCTATCGGGGGTTCAGTTCATTTTTTTATAAGGACACGGGATATATACAAAAATCTTATTGAATCACAAATTTATTCTCAATATCCTGATGCGGAGATCTTTGAAGCGCCGGACTATTCCAAATATGTTAATTATTACGATGATGATTCGCAGTGGCAAATGTGGGGACAAGAATATCAATTTACAAAACCAGATGCTTATCCGATAAAAACCTATGTTGATTTTGGTCTTGATAAAGAGGGCTTAAAAGACGAAGAAAAAGTTGACCCTTTGGTGGCAACACTTGAGTTGTTTGGGTCACTAAGAAAAGATGAACAATTATGGTTGCAAATTCTTATTCAACCTGCAAACAAAAGATTTCGTGTTCCGGGATCTCGCTTTAAAAAACGCGATTGGAGAGGAGAAGGTGAAGATTTGATTGAAGATATTATTAAAAAGCGGATGAAAATAATGGGAATTAAAGAAGGAAGCGGCGCCGGTGTCCTTTTATCGCCCGTTGAAGATGAAATTGTCAAAGCGATACAGCGAAATATATCAAAACTTGGTTTTGATTGTGGAATAAGAAGTATTTATTGGGTTAAAAAATCTACTGAATTTAACCCCTCAAGGATAATGGGATTACTTACTTTATTTAATCAGTATAGTTCCAGTACTTTAAATGGTTTGAGACCTTCATGGGTAACGGATTTTGATAATCCATGGGAGGATTTTAAAGGAATTCGTGTAAGAGGGAAAAAACGAAAACTGTTTAATGCTTATAAACGACGATCATATTTTTATCCGCCAAGAAAATGCAAGCCTTTGGTTCTCAATTCCGAAGAGCTGGCAACAATTTATCATTTCCCGGGAACCGTAGCGGAAACTCCTACTTTTGGACGAATTGAATCGCGTAAGGGTGAGCCACCTATTAATTTACCAACATAAATATGACAAAAAAGGATTTTGATTTTAAAAAATATGTGGATGATATTCGTTTATTTTTTTTCAAAGAACGGGAATTTGTTTTGTTTTGTCCGCAGGTGGCAAAGAACAAAAACGAAGACAAAGATCAATGTGAAAATTTGAAGTGCCGACAAAACATAAAACGCAACATTTTTGTTTATATATTTTCATTTTTTGTTATTGTAGCCTTCTTTCTTTTTTATTTAATAAGCGCTCCTCAAAATTTTCCTACCGGACGGATTATAAATATAGAACAAGGGGCTACTCTGACCGAAATATCTCAAACGCTGTCGGAAAAGTCAGTTATAAATTCACCCCTATTTTTTAAATTATCCGTACAATATGTAGGAGGAGATAACGGAGCGATTGCGGGAGATTATTTTTTTGACAAGCCGCTTTCTGTTTTTGATATAGCTAAAAAAATAACTCAAGGTGAATATGGACTTGTCCCAACTAAAGTTACGATTTTAGAGGGATCAACAATTTTTGATATAGCGGAGGTCTTTGAAGAAAATTTTTCTGAATTTGACAAGGCACGTTTTCTTGAGATGGCAACATCAAGCGAGGGGTATCTTTTTCCGGATACATATTCATTTTTATCAAACACAAAAGAAGATCAGATCTTTAAAGAATTAAATGACAATTTTAATAAAAAAATAGCATTGATACAAGAAGATATTGATGCTTCCGGACATTCTCTTGAAGAAATAGTTATCATGGCTTCCATTATTGAAAAAGAGGCGTGGAAAGAGGAAGACAGAAAACTTATTTCAGGCGTTTTGTGGAACCGTATTGATATAGGTATGCCTTTACAAGTTGACGCGGCGTTTTTATATATAAACGGGAAAAGCACCTATCATCTGACGTATGATGATCTTGATATAGATTCTCCTTACAATACATACAAATATAAAGGTTTGCCGGCTGGTCCGATTTGTAATCCAAGCTTGTCGTCGTTAAAAGCCGCTGTTATGCCGGAGAAGTCTGATTATTTATTTTACTTGTCTGATCGGGAGGGTAATACGTACTATGCTTTTAATTTTGAAGAACATAAACGGAACAAGTATTTATATATGAATTGAAAACTCAGTAATGAATATAGATGATATTAAAAAAATACATTGTGTCGGCGTTGGAGGTATAGGTGTTTCCGCTATCGTCCGTTTTTTTCTGGCGCGTGGCGTGAAAGTATCCGGCTCGGATATGGTTGATTCAGATGAGCTGACAGCTCTTTCAAAGCGTGGGTGTAATATCTTTTTTTTGCAAGCAGAAGGAAATATTTCGGAAAAGACGGATGTTATCGTATATTCGCCGGCTATACCCGAAGATAATGTAGAATTGCAAGTTGCAAAAAAAAGAAAGATTCCAACTTTTTCATATCCGGAAATGCTCGGAAAAATTATGAATTCATACACAGGTATCGCAGTTTCCGGAACAAATGGCAAAACCACAACCACCGCGCTTTTGGGAAAATTTCTGGAAGCAGGCGGAAAAGACCCGACGGTAATTATCGGCGGACGAGTACCCGGGTGGGATAATAATCTTCGCGTTGGCAGTGGCGATTTGTTCGTCGCGGAGGGATGTGAATACAAACGCAGTATGTTGGAGCTCTCCCCGCAAATTATCGTACTGACAAATATTGAAAGGGATCATTTGGACTATTACAAAGATATCAATGACATAATTGACGCGTTTACGGAATACGTTTCAAAATTAAAAAAAGACGATCTGCTTGTTTATAATATTGATGATAAAAATTGCCGTGATGTGGCATCTAAAACCCCTGCAAGAAAGATATCTTTTGGATTAACAAATAACGCCGATATTTATGCGCAAAATGTCACTAATTCTTGCGGAGAGCAATCTTTTGAACTCGTTTTGTTTGGGAAAGTCACTAACCCCGCTGAGCGGAACTGGCAAGCCACTAATCCACCCACGGTGGACGGGCAAGGGCGATTTGTCGCGAAAATTCCCGGAGTATTCAATGTTTACAATATTTTAGGAGCCGTGGCAGTGGCGTTTGATCTGGGCGTAGAAAACATTTCTATTCAACAAGCCCTTAACGATTTTACCGGTATCTGGCGGCGGTTTGAGTGGGTAGGACAAATAGATAACGCGGTCGTTGTTTCTGACTACGCGCATCATCCGACATCAATTCGTGGCACACTGCGTGGCGCGCGTGAGTTTTTTCCTGACAAAAAAATACTTGCCGTGTTTCAGCCTCATCATCAAGACAGAACCCTGAAACTTTTTGATGGTTTCGTGAAATCGTTTACGGATGCCGACGAAGTAATTGTCGCTGAAATATATCATGTTTGCGGAAGGGAAGAAGAGAAAGATAAAATTTCTTCAGAAAGTCTTGTGTCTGCGATAAAAAAACACAACCCGGACAAAAAAATATCTTATGCCAAGAATATAGAAGTGGCAGAAGACATGGTGCGAGAACAAGTAAAAGATTTTGATGTAATTTTAATTATGGGCGCAGGGGATATAGATAAGATCGCGCGCAATCTTGTCAGTAAAAAGTAGAAAGTATTAAGTTAAAAGTATCCCAATTTGCTTGCGCAAATTGGGATGTGGTTATAGAGTATTTGTATGAAAAATAAAAAAGTTTTTGTGGGGCTTTCCGGTGGGGTGGACTCTTCCGTGTCCGCGGCTTTGCTAAAGAGCCAAGGATATGATGTGGTGGGAGTGTTTATCAAAGTATGGCAGCCGGATTTTTTGGATTGTACGTGGAAAATTGAGCGTCTTGATGCTATACGAATTGCCGCGCATTTGGATATTCCTTTTATGACCCTTGATCTGGAAAAAGAATACAAGGAAAGCGTGGCGAATTATATGGTGGAAGAATACAAAGAGGGGCGGACGCCAAACCCGGACGTGATGTGCAACAAGACGATCAAGTTCGGCGCTTTTTTG
>CAYPRS010000036.1:0-6372 GCA_964413235.1 uncultured Candidatus Saccharibacteria bacterium
CTTATTTCATTGTCAATAACTTTCTGAATTCTACATAAGTTCATTTCTTCAGAAGTGCAATCATTAAGACTAACTCCTATTAGTTTACCCTCGCTATAAAAACCAACTTTATCTCTCATATAAACTCCCCTAAAAAACCCAAAAGTTTTAGAATCAGCATTATTAATCAGTTCATTTTTATAATACACACTGTTTTTATCTTTTGCATAACGATTTCCTGCTCCATATTGATCTTCTATCACAACAAAAGTGTTCGTATCCACACCATCAATTAATTCACCTTTGTAATACACACCATCTTCCATGGTTTCATATTCAGACGGAATTTCATTTTTCACCTTCCTCCTCTCCTGTAACTCCTCCACAATTCCACTCACATCAACCGCCTCCGGCGGAGTACACGAATCCGCATACCACCACACTCCCGCTCCGGCAATTGTGGCGACAAGTAAAATGATGAGTAAACCAAGGCGAGTGGAAATGGTTTTTTTTACTTGAGTTTTTGTTTCTATTTCTTCAACAGTATCCGATTGTTGGTCTGTTTCAGGAGAAAGTTGATTGAGTTCCATAATAAATGATATTAGTAATAATTAAATTTATTATATCATTTTGAACAATACTTTTGTACACAAAAAACTTTTACAAACCACTTGCCCGCCACATCCTCTCATGAATTTCTTCTATTGAACCAACGGCTTTTACTTTGTTCCATTTAAATTCATCGGCAAGTTCCCGAAAAATGCCTCCGACTTTATTTATCAATTCATCGTTTTGTTCATGAATATGTTTTTTTTCTTTACTGACCAGAAATCTGTCTCCATCCATAAAAAGAATTATATCTTCTTTTAACAAATGACTATTTACCTCAAGCAAATATTCTTTTTTTACGCCGGTACCCGTTCCCCAACCTAAACTTGTTCCTATATAATCTTCCGCCACGACACTGATGCCTTCATTAAGCCAACTTTTGAGCATTGGCTCAAATTGTGTCCGATTCATAGCATATAATGTTTGCGCTTCGCGCGCAGATAAATTATAAGGATTACCTTTCCGTAAATAATCATTTATCATGGGACCGGTCGGAGCAAGATCGTATATCGGATACTTGATATATTTCACGGAATAATTTTCCCGCTTCATTCGTTCAATGAGTAATTTTGCCTGAGTTGTTTTTCCAATATTATTGTTGCCATATATGACAACAAACTTACCTTTTTCATTTTTTGACATACTTTACAAACGCTATATCATAAATATTTTCTTCATTGGCTTTTCTTTCTTCACGGCTTATTTCTTTCCATTCATCATGATTGAATTCCGGAAAATATATGTCTCCTTCAACTTCCGCGTCAATCAAAGTTAAATTAAGCTGATCCGCAAAAGGGAGAGCTTGCTCGTAAACACTTGCTCCGCCTACCACAAAAATATTTTCTGACTTTTTCTTTGTTACGCCATAGCTTTTAGCGACGGCGGACTTCGCCACAGCAAACGCTTCTTCCAAAGAATGCACTATTAAACAACCTTCAATTTTTTCATCATCTTTTGAAAGCACGATGTTGGTCCTGTTGGGTAATGGTCGCCCGATGGACTTGTAGGTGTTGAGTCCCATAATAATGGGACATCCCGCGGTTGTTTTCCTAAAATGCGCGAAGTCGGCGGGAAGGTGCCAAGGGATAATGTTTCCTTTTCCAATAACTCTGTTTTTATCCATTGCGGCAATAATTATGATCATGTAAAAATTTTAATTACTATTTCGTAATTCAAAATTACTAAGTCTTGTTGTAACTCTTCCTGTCTTTTTCGTCAAACCCGCCCGCCACGGTTAGTTTGCCTTTGATCGTCGGGTGCGAATCATAATTTTCAAGTTTAATGTGCTCGGGTTTGAACGAATCCAGATCTTTTACGCTCGGATCAATTGTGATACTCGGGAAAGGTTTCGGTTCACGCGACAACTGTTCTTTGACTTGTTCAAAGTGGTCATTATAAATGTGAGCGTCACCAAAAGTATGGACAAAATCCCCCGGATTATAACCTGTCAGATGAGCAATTATTACCGTAAGCAAAGCATAGCTGGCAATATTGAAAGGCACACCCAAAAACATATCCGCGCTTCTCTGGTATAGCTGGCAAGATAATCTGTCGCCACTTACGTTAAAATGAAAAAAGATGTGGCAAAGTGGAAAAGACAAAGCTTGCCCGGGTAAAGCCATTGAATACATGTATTCCGGATTCCAAACCGAAAGAACCATGTGCTTTCTGTCCGGAAAATTTTTTATGGTATCAACTATCCACGCCAGCTGATCTATCTCTCTACCGTCACTTGCCGGCCACCTTCTCCACTGTTGCCCGTATATAAAAGGAAGTTCGCCGTACTTTTTAGCAAAATCGTCATCCGTTTTGATCTTTTCAATAAACTCTTTTTGTGTCAGATCCGGCAACTTTTTTTCTTCAACTTTTTTCTTATATATCTTATAAGGATAGTCATCCCAAATATGCACCTTGTTGTCCACCAAATATTTAATATTGGACTGACCGGATAAAAACCAATAAAGCTCGTGGAGTACTCCATTCCAATACACCTTTTTGGTGGTCAAAAGAGGAAAACCTTCTGACAAATCAAAACGGATCTGCCGTCCAAATACACTAGTTAGACTGTTGCCGGTATTGTGATCTTTTTTTTCCACTCCGTTCTCCATTATGTCTTCCAGAAGTTCTAAATATTGATATTCCGGATGTTTTTTGTTTTTATCCATACGAACTAGAAAATTTATCCAATAATTATTTACTTTTTTCTTCGCCTCGCCATAGCTTTTAGCGCGTGCCCTTCGTCCTCGGAGTGATTTTTCGGGGAAGGCAGGTTCTTTTTCTTAGACGCAAAATTGTTCCAATTATCTCCATTATACCTCCCTGTCTTTTTGTAGTCATGTGTTACCGGCGAAGCAAGCTTGGAAAACAAAAGCTGAGCAATCTCCATTTTCGGACGCAGGACAATGGGCACAATATTTAGATTACACAACTCTAAGGTAATGTTTAAATAATGCCCGGGATTTATAATACCCGCTGTGTTATGCACCAAAAGTCCGATCCGCGCTAATGATGATTTTCCGGAAAGCTGTATCAAATAATCTTTTGAACCGAAATAATCTAAAGAAATACCAAGGATACTAACCTCCGGATGTAAAATAAATTCTTCACCGTCGGCAATTTCAATTTCTCTTGTTTTTGGAAAAATCTTTTTGACCGGATCTATATAATGAGTTTGATACGCTTCAGTCAAAATAAACTTATTGCCGAGCAAAATATCATAACTCGCCGGTTGAACTCTCCTTTCGTCAAAATCCTTTATTGTAATTATCCCCGCTTTAACTTCTTTTTTAATATCTTCATCAGAAAGGAACATAGGTTAAATATTTATTTAATAATAAAAATTTTGTCGGTGCCGTAATAATCCGACCAGTTCTCATTGTAATGCGCAAACATCCTCTCCAGACGATCCTGCTCCAATTCCTCAACTTCCAGTTCCCGCATGACCTCTCTTAAAGAAATTTTTGCTTCTTCTACTTGGCTCACATCCGTAAGTAGTTTTTCAAACTCCGCCAAATACCCATAACCGGCGTTTTTATCAATACAAATATTTATACCTTTGCTTTCATATTCTTCCCTTTCTCGCGACCATTTCGCTTGATAAGAAAAACCGCAGTCCAGAAGAATTTTATCCAATTCATCCAACGACACATCAACCTCCGATTCAAATTCCATTCGCGAAATTCCGTTTGAACTTGTCGTATCATCAATTGATGCCTTTACTACTAAAATTATCGTATCGTTAAGTTTTCGTGTTCTGATTGAAAATTCTTTTCCTTCTGTTAATATTTTTTTAAGTTTTTCTTGTGATTTTTGGGAAACATGTTTTGTCATTTTTTGATACAGCAAATCCGTATCGCCATCAATAAAATAATGATTGAGTTGTTTGTTTTGTGATTTTAATTTTAGATCCGGATCAAGTTTTTTTAAGTCTTTCTTTAGTTTGTCGGCGTTTTCTTTACTGCCAAGCAAACTTTTTATCTCTATTTCAAATTGTGACATAATATTCGTAATGTTTAGAAACTGATAAATCCTATTAATAAATTATACCTCAACAAGACACACTGGAACAAATCAAATAAGTGTGTTATGCCCAACATATAAAAAACCGCTTATTAAAGCGGTTTTTTATGTTCATACAACTTTTTTTATATAAATTACTTTACTTCTATTGCTTTGCACTTGAGTAAATAGTCGTTTAAGAGCTTGTTTACGATCTTGTTTTCAAGGCAAAATTTTCAGATTTTTGGTGTAACGAAGTTAAAAATTTGGAGAAATAGTGGACTATTCCGAGAAATTTTTAACAAGTTACAGTAGAAATCTGGAAATTTTTAGCTGGAATGAAGATTGGCAACAGGCTCTAAGCTCCTTTCACTTCTATTCCCATTGAGCGACAAGATCCTTCAATGATCTTCATAGCCGCGTCAATATCGTTTGCGTTTAGATTCTCCATTTTTCTCTCCGCAATTTCTTTTACTTGAGCTTTGGTAATTGAACCTGCTTTTTTAACCAAGTTTTTATCAGCTCCTTTCTTAACCCCCGCCGCTTTTAGAATAAGAGATGAAGCCGGTGGACTTTTTACTATAAAATCAAAAGAACGGTCTCCATAAACAGATATCTCAACACCGACAATATCTCCCATCATTTCTTTGGTCTTATCGTTGAATTGATTTACAAATTCTCCAATATTTATTCCAGCCTGACCAAGCGCAGGACCAAGAGGTGGCGCCGGATTGGCTTTACCTGCAGGAACTTGCAGTTTTATTTTTTTTGTTACTTTTTTTGCCATATTTTTTCAGAATAATAAATTAAGAATAATTGAATTAAATATCTCCCATGAGAAGCGAGCTTATATTTTCTTCACCTGAAGAAAATCCAGTTCCACGGGAGTTTCTCTTCCAAACATTGAAACCAATATTTTAACTTTGCCGCGCTCTTCGTCAACTTCATTCACTTTTCCTTCCAATTCTTTAAACGGTCCATCAATGATCGTAACAGAATCACCGGAAGATAGATCAATTTTATGTTTAATGGTATCGCTCTTCATTCTACTGAACAGCATATCTACCTCAGATTTCTGAAGTGGTATTGGAGTAATTCCAGCGCCAACAAATCCGGTTACTCTTGGAGTATTACGCACCACATACCATGAATCATCAGTTACGATCATGTCCACCATCACATATCCCGGGTAGATCTTTTCTTCAAATTCAACGCGCTTACCCCCCTTGATCTTGATCTTTTTCTCCATAGGAACAATCACACTGAAGATCTTATCTTCCATTCCCAGTGATTCAATACGTTGTTTGAGATTGCGGCATACGGCATTTTCATACCCAACATAAGTATGAATAGCATACCAATTTCGTTCTTGTTTTATTTCTTGTTTTCCCATAGATAATTATTTCAAATTAAATTATATATTCCAAAAGGCGAGTAAAAATCGTATCAAAAAATCCCAGAAAAGCTGCCACAAAAATTGATATAACAATAACCAATATCGTAAAATTCATTATTTGTTTTTGCGTAGGCCAGCTAACGTGCTTAAGCTCTTCTTTTGTCTCTTTAAGATAATTAATTAAATTCATATTTTCAGTCTATAATTTGATTTATATTAAAAACCGCCCTCTTGGGCTTTGTTATATATTACCTATTTATAGAAAAAAGTCAACAAAAAATCTCCCTTGACTATCCACTTACTTGACAAAAGTACTTTTACTCCTTGTGCTATAATTAAATTGGTAATTATTAGTTATTAGAGTCTGTTGTCAATCTTCGTTTCTGCTAAAAACGAAGATTTCGCTACGAAAGCAAGATTGGCAACAGACTTTTAAAAACCATAAAAACGGGTAATTTATATCATTATGAATGAAATTGAACAAACAAATCCTATTCAAAATAACGCTCCGCAACCATCTTCTTATTCAATATCGGGACAAAAAGATGATATTGGCGGGTGGTCTTGGGGAGCATTTATGTTTGACTTTATTTTTATTATCGCCACCAAAAAATATATTTATCTTCTATTGTTTTTACTGTATTTTATTCCTTTCGTTAATTTCTTAGCAATGATCGGAATTAAAATATTTTTGGGGACGCAAGGACGTCGCATCGCCGCGGAAAGTCCAATGTTTAGCAACAAAGACGAGTTACGCGGTTTTATGAAAGCAATTGATCATGCAGGATATATAATTTCCATTTTTGCCATTGTTATTTTTATCCTCGCTTTTGTTTTAATGACAACTGTTTTTCCTTCTCTATTCTCAAGTATCAAATCCTTTTAATTTT
>CAYPRS010000037.1:0-6360 GCA_964413235.1 uncultured Candidatus Saccharibacteria bacterium
ATACTATTATAATAAATTATAATATTTTAGAGTTTCTTTTACCATGTGCCGTGTGGAAAAGTTTTGCTGAACGTGTTTTTTTAAATTGAGTCCTAAAAATTTCCTTTTTTTTCTATCGTTCAACAAATATGTTATAGCTTGTGATATTTCATTTATATTTCCTTTCTTTGTCAGAATTCCACAGTCTTTAGATAGAATTTCAGGTATTCCACCAACACGACTAGCTATAACAGGGAGTTCTGCCAACCCTGCTTCAAGAAGAACATAAGGAAACGCTTCGGTTCGTGAAGTCAAAGTAAAAATATCAAATGCCTTGAGAAGAGATGAAGCATTTTTTTTGTATCCCACCAAAAATACAATATTCTGTAATTTTTCTTTTTCTATAAGTTTTTCCAGCCGAGATTTTTCTTCTCCACCGCCGATAATTATAAAAACAAAAGATTTTTTATATCCAAGGGGAGAGGACCACGGGGCCTGCCTTGATATTTTACTAAGGGCATGGATCATATAGTCTAAACCTTTGTTTTTGTGAAGTTCTGATATCGTTCCGATCCAAACAGTACCTTCTGTAATATTTTCTGGTATTCCTTTAGGAAAAATCTCTTTTTGCGCTGAAAATTTTTCTTTGAATGTAATTTCTTTTATTCCATTGTGAACAACAACGATCTTGTTTTTTATGAAGGGCATTTTTTTGAGAGCTTGTTTTTTGGTTTGATATGATACGGCAATTGTCTTATGACTAAGCAACACAGTGAACCAATGAACAAAAAGAATGGCTGTTCGGGAGAAAAAAGAACGATTTTCGTTAAAGGCCCATCCGTGAGCGGTAAAAATAATTTTTGGAGTACGTACAATACGTCCGGCAAGGGCTCCCAGAACACCTGCTTTTGAACTGTTGGTATGTAAAATATCAGGTCTTTCTTTATGGATGATTTTTACTAAATTTAAAAAAGCTTTTATTTCACCCCAAAGGACTACATCTCTTTGAAGAGTAGGTATTGTGATGGTACGAATATTTTGCGTTTCCAATCTATCTTTAAGCTCGCCTGATCCTCCGAGGGCAACAACCACTTCAAAGTTTTCCACGGGAATATTTGTTGCAAGATCGTACACATAGCGTCCCGCACCGCCCCAAGTGGATTTGGTAATGAGATATAGTATTTTTTTTCTTTCCATGCTTTGTATAATTAACTAAAAATTAAAATGGTGGGGCGGTGCAAGGAGGGGGTCGGGGTGAGAAGCGAAGACATGGAGCTTCGCAAGACCTTTTGAGATATTTTGTGAGGGAACCGAAACAAATATATCCAAAAGGTGTACAGTTCCTGTAAGGAACCATTGGTTCCCCGTGGAGGAAGGATTGGGAAAACCGTCCTAGAGCGTCCGTACGCACGGAGTAGCTGGGTTTCCCAGAAGCACTGTCCCCAAGTGGATTTGGTAATGAGATATAGTATCTTTTTCTTTCTGGTTTTTTGCATAATATGTATGAATTTCTAATTTCTAATTTCTAAACTCATTCTATTTAAAAATTTATTCATTGAAAATTCATTGGAAATTGGTAATTAGAAATTGATAATTATTTAATATAACTATACTACCATATTTTATATTACCAACGTATTGTTAAAAAAGTAGCAAATGGTTGTTTATATACATATTTTCTGTATGATATTAAGATGAGTATTACACATCGTAAAGAAACTTCAATCTTATTGGTGGGGGACGTTTTGGTGCTTATGGTCGCGCTATGGTTAGCGCTTTTTACAAGATACGCGGCAATTCCAGACGCACAATTATATATAGACCACATAAAACCTTTTTCTTTTTTGTTTATTGTGTGGTTTGTCATGTTTTTTATTTCAGGTCTATACGAAAAACATACATTATTTTTAAAAAATAAAATACCTTCCATTCTCCTTCGTGTCCAAATTTTTAACAGTATTATTGCTGTCTTCTTTTTCTATTTCATTCCATATTTTTCAATTACACCAAAAACTAATCTTTTGCTTATTCTTGTTTTTTCTTTTATTTTTTTAGTAGTTTGGCGACTATACGGTGATATTTTCTTAAATTTTGGTAGGCGTGAAAAAGCTCTTATCGTTGGAAGTAGAGAAGAACTCAAAGAGATGAGAGAAGAAGTCAACAATAATCCGCGATACAAATTGCAATTTGTGGCATCTCTGGATTTAGATGATCTTGCCGGTGTAGATTTTAAAAAAGAGATTTTTGATGCGGTTCGTGATAAAAAGATTACAACTATTGTCATTGACCTTCGTAATAAAAAATTGCGTCCCATGTTGCCCTGTTTCTATAATCTCCTTTTTTGTAAAATGCATTTCGTTGACATGTATCAAGCATATGAAGATATTTTTATTCGGGTACCGGCTTCTCTTATTGATTATAATTGGTTTCTTGAGAACATTTCGTCATCTTCAAAGATCACTTATGATATTTTAAAACGGCTGATGGACATTATTATTTCACTATTACTTGGAGGAGTATCTTTGATAATTCTTCCATTTGTCGTATTGGCGATTAAGATTGATGATGGTGGTCCGATCTTCTTTTCACACAAGAGAGTAGGAAAGAATAATAGAGAAATAAGTGTCGTTAAATTTAGAAGCATGGAGGTTCATGTGGAAAATCCTAAAGATAAAACATATCGTCCCAAAATAACACGCGTCGGAGCAATTCTTAGAAAGACCCGTATTGACGAGTTACCGCAACTATGGAACGTTCTCAAAGGCGACATGTCTCTTATTGGTCCACGTCCGGAAGTTCCGAAGTTGGTTGAAATGTATAAACAGGAGATTGATTATTATAATATTCGTCATATTATAAAACCGGGGCTTTCCGGTTGGGCGCAATTATACCAAAAAGAACCGCCAAAACTTACTGCCGGATATGATGAAACAAAGACAAAATTATCTTATGATCTTTACTATATCAAAAATCGTTCTTTTATCCTTGATCTAAAAATTGGTATAAAAACAATTAGGACACTTTTGTCCCGGAGTGGAGTGTAGATAACTACGAGATCTTTTTTTAAAAATCTTCCTTTCCAAACCGAGAGACTCTCCGAGTTCCGAGAACTGAGCTCTCAGAACTTGGAGTAGAAAAGAAAAAAACAGAAGCTCAGCTTCTAGGAAACAGCTTCTGGGAAATTTTATTTCCACTTATCCACATAAAGGTTTATCCCCCCCTCTTTTCTTTTTTTATGGTATTATATATTTAATATGGAGATTGTATTTGCATTAATATATTTTCCAAAAAGGAGAAACTTGAAATTAATAAATATCTTAAAGGCGTCAGCTTAAAACTGATGGCGTAGTATGTAAAATGCCACAAAATTGCAGTAAAAAAAAAGAAAGATTTATTTTTTCAGCAGTTGGTGAGTTTATGTTGGCAATAAGCGGAATCTGCGTGGTTGTTTTGTTTGTCGTTTTTCTAGGAGGATCTTTTCGTGGAGGAATGCGGAATTTAAAAGTAATTGTTGCCGATGTACCATCTTCGTATAATAGCACCAAGTTTATTAATAATAATTTTGGAATGATGGCTGCTACCGGACAAATAAATAGTTACGATTCCGATAGTATAAAAATAATTTCCCCTACATTTTATAACAGTATGGCGATAATCTTGAAAGAGATGCATGGTTTTATTGTAAAAATGAACAACACAGCTCTGCGGGAAAAAGCTGAAGAACAAAAAATACAGTCACAAGAAGAGATGGTACAGTCGGTCGTAACACACACAAAAGCTAAAGGACTTGTTGTAATTCCGTCAAAAGACAAGCAAATGGACGCCGACGCAATAGAGCAAATTAAAAATTCATTTTCTGACAATGTCAAAATAACACCGGACGAGTCCGGGGAATCGGGAATTATCCAGCCAATTTTTCGCGACAAGGAAGGTAATGAATACATTTATGTTTTGGTCCCTATACAAGAGGATGAAAAATAGAAATTATTATTAGTAATTATTAGCGATAATTTATAAAAAAAATGAACTTTATTTTAACAAGAACAAGTATCAAAGACGCTTTAATGGCAAGTCTTATTATAAGCATAGCAACTCTTTTTATGTTTATTGCCTTAGAGCCAAGTATTATTAGAGCTGCTGATGCTGGTGATCAATTTACAATTTCTGTGGGTGTAACTTCTGAGATTTCATTTTCAACACCGGCAACTGATATTACACTTACATCAATCCCTGGTATTACCGGAGGTACTTCAACAGGGGGTACACAGGTAGTTGTCTTAACGAATAACGCTGCGGGGTATTCTATGACGCTTAAAGCCAGCTCTTCACCGGCGCTTCAAGGGGAAACACAAGGAGGTTCTGTTCCCGATTATACTCCATCTGCAGGAACGGTTCCTGACTATACATGGTCTGTCCCTGCCAATACCGCTGAATTTGGTTATACCGTATCGGCAAGTAGTACACCTGATCTTGATCCGTCTTTTCTTGATAATGGATCAGCATGCAATACCGGCTCAGCTGATACCAATGGATTAGATAGTTGTTGGCTTAATGCCAGTACTACGGATGAAACTATAGTTAATAGAGATTCCGAAACAGATGCTTCCGGACAGGCAACAACAATTTTCTTTCGATTGCAAATTCAAAGTGATCCAAGTCCGGCACTTCCGCAAGATACATATACCGCGACTACCACGCTTACAGCGACTACCAATTAAAACCAGATGTGATAGTATAAATAAATATGATTACAGAATTTGAATTCAAAAGACTGAATTGGATGATAAAGGGCTCTCTGATTGGTCTTTTGGTCGGATGTACTATTATTCCATCTGTTGCATTTGCGTATAAGACGGAAATGATATCAGGGCTCAATTTTGAGAATAAAGATTTTGTAGTTGGTCCGGGTAAAACAGAAGTAACACTAAACCCGGGAGAACAGAAAACAGTAAATATAATAGTTACCAACCGGATGGGCGAAGACAAAGTTTTTCAACTGGAGGTGGAAGACTTTACCGGTTCAAAAAACGTTGAACAAACAGTTATACTCCTTGGTGATGACAAGGGACCTTACTCGTTAAAAGATTATCTATCTTTTGCGGAGCCGAAGTTTGACCTTAAAAATGGCGAGAGAGCTACTATTCCGGTTACAATTTCCATTCCGCATGACGCGGAGCCCGGTGGTCTATATGGAAGTGTATTGGTAAGTGTTGTTTCCAACTCTGTTGAAGATGGCGCGAATAGTGGCGCGCGGGGTGGGAGTGTTATTATTTCTAGAATAGGTACTTTGTTTTTTGTTCAAGTTCCCGGAGATGTTGCGGTAGAAGGGAAATTAAAAGAATTTCAAATAGCAAGACAGAAAAAAGTTTTTTCAGAAGGACCCATTGATTTTCAACTATTTTATGAAAATACCGGAAGCATTAATGTAAATCCATATGGAGAGATTGTTATTGAAAATATTCTTGGAGACGAAGTAGGATTTATAGAAATTGAACCGTGGTTTGCGATGCCGAACTCTCTCCGCTTGCGTGAAGTGTCTTGGGATAGGGGAATTCTTTTTGGACGGTACACAGCAACCGCGCGAATTAACAGAGGATATGACGATATTATAGACACAAAAATGCTTTCTTTTTATGTTTTGCCGTGGAAGATCATGCTTGGCGGATTTGCTGTTATTGTCGTTTTGTTCCTTTTTGTACGATGGTTCATTTCCCGTTTTGAATTTAAGGTTCGCAAAAAGAAATAGACAATAGAATATATTTAGAAAAGTCCGTGCGTGTTTATGTAGGCATTTTATCTGTTTTGTTTCCAAAGTGCGAGGTCAATTTTTTCAGCCAATTTTTTGCGGGGCAGAAAAGCAATAAGAGTAAAGATTTATTTGTATTGGTTTTTTAAAAAGAACAGTTTATTTTTTTATAATTAAACTTATGTCGCGTGTCTTTTAGAATAAAACTGCAAAGATGCAAAAAACATTCAAACAAAAAACAACTTCATCCATCCTCGCTTTTCTGGTTGTTTTCCAAACTGTCGCTGGGATATTTTTGCCGGTGGAGATTTCTTTGGCTCCGCCTTATGTTTCCGTGCGGGAAGCGCGGGCGGTGGGGGATGGGTGGTATGATTCTAATTGGCAATATCGTAAAGCAATAACAATAGACCATACGAAAATAGACAGTGATTTAACTAATTTCCCTGTTTCAGTTAAGCTTACGAGCTCTAACTTTAATTTCACGAAAGCTAATGCTGACGGATATGATATACGGTTTACTGATTCAGATGGAGAAACTCTTTTGAAATATGAGAGAGAGAAACATAATTCAGTAGGTGAAACAGCTGAATACTGGGTAAAGATACCTTCTGTTTCTTCTTCCGCAACCACAACTT
>CAYPRS010000038.1:0-6337 GCA_964413235.1 uncultured Candidatus Saccharibacteria bacterium
TAACTTTGTATTTTTCATAATTTTAATATATCTAATCTTTACATATCTTCTTCCCATTAAAAGTTTGGAGTACATGTTCCTATTTAATGTTATATTATCCATAGTCTTTTATTTCAAACTTTTTGGAATTATTGACATTTTCTTTCCTTTTTCTATAAACTTTTTTGTTTTTGTAATAATTTCATCAATTGTAGAATTTGCTTTTACTAGAAAATCTGCTGCTCCAAGATCTTTGGCGCGGTCAACGTCTCCTTTACTCCCCAAATTACTCACAATAATAACAGGAATATGTCTGTATGAATTATTCTGTTTTATCTCTTCCAAAAATTCAAAACCATTCTTACCGGGCAAAAGAAGATCTAAAAGAATTATATCGGGTATTTTTTTATCCAACTTTTCCAATCCTGTTTCCGCGTCGGGGGCAGCATCAACAGTAAACCCCGCATTGTGAAAACCCTTAACAAACAATTCCCTCATAAATATGTCATCCTCAATTAAAAGAACCTGCCCATTCTCACCGTCTTTCGCTTTTTCTTCTTCTGATTTTTGTTGTGAAGTCTGAGTCGTGGTTTTTTTTGACTCTGTGGAAGCGGTATTTAAAAAATTTGCTTCTTGAACCTTTAATGCTCGTTTAACTTTTTTAAACAAATCATTGGAATCAAAAATGACTTTGTCTATTGTATCTTTCACGCCAAGCTTATGCGCATAATCAACAACAACAGATTTTTCCATTTTTGCTATAGCAATAATAGGAATTACGGCTAGCTGATCTTCTTGTTTTAATTGTTTGATCAGATTCACTCCTTCCTTTTTTGTCGACACGATATCTATAAGAAGAAGATCTGGTTTAATTTTTTTTATTTCTTCAAGCGAAACATTCCCTTCAATAAGCACAACAAAATAATCTTTTGCTTCAAGTTTTTGAGTGAGCATTTCTCTGAATATTTTGTTTTCTTCAATTATTAATATTTTTTTGCCTTCTTTTTCTCTCATATATAATATTATTATAGCGTTTTTAAACAAAGCAGTCTACAAACTATACGGTTAACTTAAATACGTTAAAAGAAAAAATTAATTATATTTGACAGGTTCTTTATTACGTAAAATATTACTTACCGTCTCAAGCCTTAAAAAAGCAACAATGTATAAACTCTCCGCCCAACTAAGCGGTATATTTTCGTTTGGTTTACTAGTGTTGGAATAATATAATTCCGGTATTTTTTGCTCCGGTGTCAAGATCAAACCTGATTTTCCTAAGTAGTCTTCAGCGCGTCGCAAATCGCCAAATTCAGAATAAATTATAGAAAGCCAAGGGAAACCCATTGTCCATTCCGCTTCCTCACTGTATCCGTCTTTGTTTTTGTTGTAATATTTGTCGTTCTTATACCGAATAATTCCCCTTCTGCGCTCAAGATGATATTCAACATTTTCAACAATATCAAGCGCCATTTCTTTATCAACAACATTGTAAGGATAAATAAGGGAAAGAAGAGCAAGATCAACAAACTTAGTTTCTGACTCCCTAGGAAGAAGTTCTTGAAGCGCGTGTTCTCCTTTTTCTATTATTCCCTCCGGAAGAGTAATATTTTGTAATTGGGATATTTTTTTGAGTCCGGCAACGCAAGCGCCGATAGATGAAGCATGCATCTCTTCGTATTCTTCCCACATACCATTGTCCGGATCATGCCAATACTCAATAATATTTAAATAATTTATAAGTTTTTGAACAACATCCCATTCTTCTTCTGTTTCAATTATTTTAATCCCTCGCTCCTCTAAATCACCCAATTTAAAAAGTACCGCGCCGATGGCATCGTTCTGTTTATTTCCCCACTCTTCCCAATACTCATCAAAGGTTTCCGGATTATATCGCGCGTGAATATATTGCCAGCTTTCATGAGGTCTATTGTTCGCCGCCCAACTTATTTTATCTTTATGTTTAAGAAAAATATTAAATATTGATTTCCAAACACAATGAACAGTTTCCCAATCTTCAACTTGTTCAAAAGCAAGCGTGGTGTAAAAATTATCCCGTAGCCACGCCTTATCATAACCGGTTGACACGTCATGAGCCGATGCCATAAAAAGACCTTTTGATGTCTGCAGGGCTTTAATATTCAATAAATGAGTATTAACGATCTGTTCTTTATTTTGTGTAGTTATCATAACTATTATTTTACAGAGCTTGCTTGCTTTTCTCTTTGTTCCTCCCATTGATTGCGCGCCACTTCAAGAATATTGAATAAATGCGGACGTCGTTTTTCAAGAGCTGCGGCAAGCTCCGGATGATATAATTTTATATCGGCATAAATTGAAAGCATTTTTTCTTCCTGTTCATGAAACGCCATCAACTTGGCAGCAGCTTTTTCTTTCCAATAATCATTTTCTTTTCGTGACTCTTCCAATAATTTACGCACCGCATCCGTTTCAGCTTGAGAGCGCGCCACCATATAATCAACTTCGTTTTTAATTAAATACTTCATAATTTAATAATCACCGCGACCTGCCATAAAAAATTCTATAGATTCGTTCGCTTTGTCTATACAATCTTGGTACTTGCGAGCAGTTTCTTCATCTGCTTTTCTTTCCTTTTCCTCCTTTCCTACCCACTGAGGTTCTTCCTCTGGCTTTTTCTTCGGCACAAAAACTTCTTCCGGTATTTTCTCCGGAGGTACGGGGACATTATTTGTTTCTCCAAAATTTTCTATACTCATGTCTATATTTTAGCACATTTAGATTTTTCTTTTTCCACACCTTTGCCAAACAAAAAAAAGCGTTTCAACGCTCTTTTTTGTTTCATCCTAATTCTTCTACTTTCCAAGAATTGCTTTGACAATTCCATCTTTATCCATTTCTCTTTCTTCTCTCTTAGATAGTTCTTTCAACTTATATTGTCCGGTCTTTACTTCATCACCGCCTACGCAAACAATGAACGGAATTTTTTTCTTGTCCGCGGTTTTTATTTGAGCCGGAATTTTGCGATTGGTAATATCCACCACCACATTTATTCCTTTGCTGCGCAAATAACGCGCCAATATGTTGGCGGCTTTTTCATATTCTGGAGCAAATACACAAATATAAAGATTAGTGTTTGGTCGCAAATTTTTAGGAATTAAATCGTATGTTTCCAGATAATCTTGAATCGTCACATCACCCATACCAAACCCAACCCCGCAAACCTTCTCAACATCAAAAAGGCCGACAAGATCATCGTAACGACCACCGCCAAACAAAGCCCTGTTATTCTCCGGACCCGTATCAAAAATTTCAAAAACCATTCCAGTATAATAATCAAACCCGCGCATTATTGTCGGATTATATACCACATTTGTAACACCAGTTTCGTTCAGATCTTTCAATAATTTTTTAATAGTTAACACGCCTTCGTTCTTCGTAAATTCTTTCGGTAAATTGTCTATCTCAGTATTATTAAGAAAATTAACAAATGCACTTGTCTTTTCATCCAGCAATTCTTGTGCTTGCTTTATAAAATCTTCCTCCGACATTTTTGCTTTGCGATCTATAAGTTTTGAAAGTTTATGAAAATTCTTATCATTCATTTTCAGATAATCTTTTAACAAAAAATTTGTTATTTCTCTGTCATTGATCCTTATTTCAAAATTCTTATTTTCAGCACTAAACGCACGCATAATATTATATGCCACGGAGATAATTTCAATGTCCGCCGACACAGATTCAACTCCAAAAATATCAACGTTGAATTGCCAATGCTCGCGCGTCCGACCGCGTTGTGGACGCTCGTAACGAAAAAGATTCGGGTTAGAATACCAACGAAGCGGAAAAGTAAGTTCTTTACGCCGGCGCGCGATCATCCGCGCCACGGTTGGTGTCATTTCCGGACGAATAGTAACATCCCTACCCCCGCGATCAGTAAAAGAGTAAGTCTGTTCGTTCACGATCTCCTCTCCTGATTTTGCTCTATATAATGCTGTTTCTTCAAGCAAAGATGCTCCGTATTCCACATATCCGTAACGCTCTACCGCACGTGACATGGTGTTAAAAATATAATTCCGCACTATCATATCCTCCGGATAAAAATCCCGAGTTCCACGATAAGGTTCGGTTGAAAGTTTTTCTTGTTGTTTCATTGCGTATAAACTTTTTTAAAGCAATCCCTCATAAAGACTTGAATATGTATTAATTATATAAGGCACCACAAAGATCATCGCAATAAGAGGTAATATAAAAAATATAGCGGTTACTATAAACGTCCACTTAAAATATTGTTGTATTTTTCTTACAGATTCATAAATAACGTCTATTTTTTTTTCAGACTCAAGGAGACGTGCCTCAAGGCGTTGTAAAATTTCATTATCCATATTATTTATTTAGTTAGCTTAATTAGAATGTTATTGTTAAAGTATATTTGATAATATTTTAATTATACCAAATATTCTTTAAGTTATGAAACATCAATACTGCCCCGTATTTAAAATAGTTTTTTAATCTGCTGTTAAGACTTTGGCTTTACCGTGAGTTATAGCAATAGTATGTTCAAAATGAGCGCTAGGCGAATGGTCACGGGAAACAATAGTATATCCGTCTTCTTTTACCGCTATTTTGGGCGAACCGAGGGTAAACATAGGTTCAAGAGCAAGAACCATTCCAGGCTCCAAAAGTATACCTTTACCGGGTCGCCCGAAATTCTGAACAAATGGCTCTTCATGCACGGAATGTCCCACTCCATGTCCGCCAAGTTCACGTACTACTCCATATCCGTGTGGATGCGCGCATGATTCAATGGCATAACCGACATCACCTAAGGTATTCCCTCCGCGCGCCGCTTTTATTCCGGCATCAAGTGCTTCTTTGGTAACATCTATAAGTTTTTTTATTTTCGGATCAACAACTCCCACAGTAACGGTTATTGTGCTATCAGTAACAAGTCCTTTGTGGGTCAAACAAAAATCAAAGCTGACTATATCTCCCTCTTTAAGTTTACGCTCGTCCGGAATACCGTGTACAATTTCGTCATTAAGAGAAATACACACGCTTGCCGGATATGGGTAACTCGCACCATCCGGCTGGTAATTTAAAATTGACGGTTCATCTCCCTCGGCACGAATAAGCTTTTCCGCGAGATCATTAAGTTCCTTAGTTGAGATCCCAACAATAGCGGCATCTTTTAACTGTGACATGATTGCAGCAAGTCTTTTTCCTCCTTCACGCAAGAGTTTTATTTCTTCTTCTGTTTTTATAAAAGCCATATTGTTTACTATTTTTTACGTAAGTTTCATTTTCCCCAAAATTTCTTGATAAACTAATTCAACAGTATTATTTCCATTAATTTCAATAAGCATATCTTTATTTTTATAATATTCAACTACGGGGGTTATAAGCTCTTTACTCCATTCCAGACGTTTTAAAATCTTCTCCGGAGTATCGTCTTCTCGTCTGTAAACCTCACTGCCACAGATCGGCCATTTCGTGTCTTCTTCTTTTATATCTTTACCAACGATCAAAAGATGTCCATTTTTGCATAACTTTCTAAGAGAAAGTCTCCTTATAGATTCTTCTTTTGATACATTTATATAAAAAACATAATCAATTTTTCTATCAACTTCTTTAAGTTTTTTCTCCCAAAAATCAGCTTCCTCTATAATACGCGGCGTACCATCAAATATAATTCCTCTGTCCTCATTAAGTTCGTCCAATTTCTGTCCGAGAATTTGTTCTTTCATGATATCCCACGGAATAATGTTTCCTTTTACATTAACGATCTCGTTTATTTTCCTGCCGATCTCAGTATCTTCCCTCGCTATTTTTCTCAATATACTTCCTGTTTCAAAGATCTGCAGATCAAACTTCTCCGCCAACATTCTCGCTTGAGTTCCCTTTCCGGAACCCTGCGGTCCCATAATGATAATGTTGATGTTTTTTTTCATTTGATCTTATTATTTATTATTTTCAATGTGGCTAACTATATCTTCAAAAACTTTTTCAATCGGCTGCTCACCTTTTATTTCAATGATTCTATCATTTTTTTTCACATAATCTAAAACTTCTGATGTTTTGTTATGATAGTCGCTTAATCTTTTTTTTATACTTTCAATATTTTCGTCTTTTCTTTTCTTGATCATTCCTCCACAATCCGGACACACCAATTCTTCAACACCATTTTCAAGTATAACAACTTTTTCGCAATCTTGGCAAGTCCCTCTTTTTATCATCCTTCTAGTTGCTTCTTCATCGCTTATGTTTATTAGAAAGATATAATCAAGTTTCCTGTCCAATTCAGATAATACATTATACAAATTCTTTATTTCCGGCAACATTCTGGAAAAATTTTCAAGCATCAGCCCCTGACTTTTATCAA
>CAYPRS010000039.1:0-6296 GCA_964413235.1 uncultured Candidatus Saccharibacteria bacterium
GTTTTGGTAATGATGGTGTGATCAATGGAGCTATTCCTGTTGATGGTGTCATGGGGAGAGCGTTGGAGTTTGATGGGAATGATTATGTGAGTGTCAATTCGTTTGATTCTTTATGTGGGGCAACACAATTTACGTTAGAATTTTGGGCAAATCTTAAATTGGGACAAGGATATGTGTTTTGGAGAGATGTTGGTTTTCTTGTTCAAGTAGAACCAACCCAATATCGTTTTAGAGCAAATTTGGATAATAATTGGCGAGGAACTTTTCGTGTGAATCATGTATTGAACAAGTGGTGCCACACTGCTATTGTTTGGGATGGGACACATACAAAAATATACACCGATGGGGTTCTTGAATTGGATTCAACTATTGACAGTGCATATTCTGCGATGTCGTCGGTACAAACAAAAGATTTAGATATTGGTCGCCGATCTGGAAGTAATATAGACGGTGATCTTGATAACATTCGCATTTACACAAAAGCTCTTACTTCCGCCCAAATCCAACAACATTACGCCGAAGGCTTGAAGGATCATCAGAATTTAGCTAAGAAATAATAAATAAACTAAATAAGAAACATTATAAAAAACCTTTCGAGAGCTGAGCTCTCGGAAGGTTTTTTATTGTTGTGAAATGAAACCACTTTGTTTTGTGTTTAGTCTTTTTCTTTCGTTTCTTCCTTCGCCTCGCCGGAGCCTTCGGCGGAGGCGGGTTTTGCCATATCAGAGTTTTGCTTATCGACAGGTAGAGTTTTAATGTCAGCGAGTTTTTCCTCTTTTTTAGATTTGGAACCGGCTTTCTTTTTTTCATCCATAAAACTTAAGGTCATTTTTTGCTCTTTTGGTTCAAAAAAGGTTATCTGAAAAGTATAAGTTTTTCCAAGCTCCAACGCTTCTTTTAGTTTTTCTTCCGTTCCGAATTCAGAGATATGAACAAGACCGGCAACTCCTTCTTCTATGGAAACCAAAGCGCCATATTGGTTGAATTTGATGATGACTCCTTTTACAATTTCTCCCTTTTTGTATTTTTCAGCAGCTTTGGTCCAAGGATTTTTCTTAAGTGCTTTAATAGAAAGTGAGATCTTACCATTTTTTATTTCAATCACTTTGACGGAAATCTTATCGTTCACTTTGTAGAGTGTTCGTGGGTCTTCTACTAATCCCCAATCTATTTCTGAAATATGAACCAGCCCCTCAAGACCTTCTTCAATTTTTACAAAAACTCCGAAATCAACGACGCCGGTAACTTCTCCTTCAAGTTTGTCACCTATATTATATTTTTCTATAATGTCCAATTTTTCTTTTTGCTCCGAATTTTTTTCAGAAAAGATAAGTTTACCTTCTTGAGGATTAGCGGCAATGACTGCCACAGAAAGTCGAGTGTCAATAAGTTTTTTTAGTTCATCAAGTATTTTGTCTTTGTCTCCATCTTTAACGCGTGGATAATGTTCGGTTTTAAGTTGTGAAGCTGGTAGAAAACCGGCAATACCTTGCCATTCAAGGATAAGACCGCCTTTATTGGCGTCTTTTACCAGAAGTTCAAGAATTGTTTTGTTCTTGATCGTTTGTTCCGCTTCTTCCCAAATTATTGCTTGGCGCGCTTCTTTTAGAGACAGTTCAATATAACCTTCTTCGTTTTCCAACTCAATAATTTTTGCGGCGACGATGTCGCCAATATTAATCTTTTTTATAACATCGCGAGTGTTTATAAACTCTCGCCCATATATAATACCAACACCGAAAGGAGCAAGGTCTATATATAACGATGATTTGTCAATATTTATTACTGGTCCTTCAACGATTGCCCCGAGTGCTTCCGGCGTGGCGCTTTTTTTCATTATGGCGCTCATTATGGGTGAAGATCCTGTTTCGCCGGCATCTTTATCTCTTTTTTTACCCAGCGATACTGAAAACGTCGGAGTGTTTTTTTGCTTGACGATATCGGGTATCTTGATATCAGACGATTGTTTTTTTGTATTCATAATTACATTAAAACCCGCTTAAAAAGCGGGCATATTTCCTTGAGGGTTGTTTGCTTTGTAAAGGTAAAAAAACGAGTTGTACAAACAAGATTAGCTCATGGAAACAGCTACTAATAATATATAACAACAATATAGTAAAAAGGCTATTTTTGCAAGCCCCCGGGTGAGCGTAAGCAATTTTTTTAGGCAAAGTTACGAGTGAGTAAAGCGATTTTTCGCGGTGAGTGAATTGTTATATATGATAGACTCGTACACACACTTTTCTCTTCTCGTTAATTCTGATACAATGGAGCTCATGATTGTTTCATATTATGGTTCGGAATTTATTAAGATTCAAACGGGAGACACTGTTTTGGCGTTTAATCCTATTGCCAAAGGATCTGATTTTAAAAGTTCCCGTTTTGGCGCAGACATTGCTTTGGTGAGTTTAGATCATCTTGATTTCAACGGTGTTGATAATCTTACCTATAAAGAAAAAAAGCCTTTTGTAATATCGGGATCCGGAGAATATGAGGTTGAATCTGTTTTTATTAAAGGATTTATGACCAAGTCCGTTTACAAAGGCAAGCCATATATTAATACTATTTATATAGTTAAATTTGATGATATAAATATTTGTCATCTCGGTATTCTTAATTCCTTTGATAAATTAACAGGTGAGATCAAAGAGGCTATTGGTAACGTAGATATTTTATTTGCGCCGGTTGGTGGAGGAGAGGTTCTCGGTCCGGATGAAATGAACAAAGTATCTGTATCTATTGCCCCAAAACTTACCATTCCCATATATTACGATGACTTTTCTAAAAAAAGTATTGATAGTCTTATAAAAGAGATTGGGAACGGTGTGTCGTCCGTTGATAAACTGACTATCAAAAAAGGAGATCTTTCTGAAAAGGAAGGAGAAGTAGTTATGCTTTTATCACAAGCATAATTTTAATTTCAAGAAGTAATGTCTTTTTTTCATTTTATTGAAAAGTTGCGGAATAAGTCCGAACAAGATCGGCGTGCTATATCGTTAGTGGGTGCTTCTGTAATGTTTTCATTGATCTTTTTTATATGGTTGACCACTTTTCAACTTACTTCAGAGCGAGTTGAAAATGAAGAAGTGTATAATGAATTATCGCCCATTGCTTCTTTGAAAAATATGTCATCTCGTTTTTTTGCGGACATAAAAGAAGAATTGGATTTTAACAAAGATAACGAACCGACAGAGCCTATTTCGCAATTACAGACAGAAACGGCAACAACAGGTGTGGCAGTAACAAATATTTTTGATGAAGAGGCGACGACAACAAAAAATATTTTTTTTGAAGACAACGAAGAAAAGGAAAATTTATTTGGAACATCAAGTGATGAAATTCAGGTGGGGACGAGTTCTAATGGTATAGACAACGATGTTGAGTTTATTGAGGAGACCGTTGAAGATAAAGAAAAAACTCTGCCGGTTGGTGGAGAAGAACCAAATTAATTAATTTTTGTTCAACCATAGCTTAACAGCAAGCATATTTTATGATATGTTAAAATAGATATTATGGCAAAAAAGAAAAAAGAAACAGAAGTAAACGATTCACAGAAGAGTGAAACATCGGAAAATATAATTTCAATGGATATTACGGCTGAAATGAGAAAGTCGTATTTGGATTATGCCATGACGGTTATTACTATGCGCGCGCTTCCGGATGTACGTGATGGACTTAAGCCGGTGCATAGACGAATTTTGTTTGCTATGAACGACCTTGGTCTTTCATATTCCGCAAAGTTTAGAAAGTCAGCGGCGGTTGTCGGTGATGTTTTAGGTAAATATCATCCGCATGGAGACAGTTCTGTTTATGAAGCTATGGTAAAAATGTCTCAGGATTTTTCGTATCGCTATCCGCTTGTCGCGGGACAAGGAAACTTTGGTTCGTTAGATGGTGATGCTCCGGCGGCAATGAGATACACGGAGGCGAAAATGTCTCGTATTTCAACTGAAATGTTGCGGGATATTAATAAAGAAACTGTTGATTTTGTATCAAACTATGATGGGACAAAAAAAGAGCCGACAGTGCTTCCTGCCGCGGTCCCGGCACTTTTGCTTAACGGAACATTGGGAATTGCCGTTGGAATGGCGACAAATATCCCTCCTCATAATCTCAGAGAATTGGTTGACGCGTTAATATATCTTATTGAAAATAAAGATGCAACAACCGAAGATTTACTGCAATTTGTAAAAGGTCCGGATTTTCCAATTGGGGGACTTGTGTTTAATCAGAAAGATATAAAACATGCCTATGCGTCCGGTCGCGGGGGTGTTGTCTGTAGAGGAGAAGCGGATATCATTGAAGATAAACAAACCCAAATTATAATTACTTCGCTTCCTTTCCGTATCAATAAGGCAACGCTTGTAGAGAAGATTGCCGACTTGGTGCGTGCAAAGAAAATTGAAGGAATAAAAGGTCTTCGCGATGAATCAACCAAGGATATCAGAGTCGTGATCGATCTAAAGAGCGGTTCGTATCCGCAAAAAGTTCTTAATTATATTTACAAACACACAGATCTGGAGACAACCTTCCATTTTAACATGGTTGCGCTCGTGGATGGTGTACCCCAGACATTATCGTTGAAATCTATTTTAAAAGAATTTATTACACATCGGCAAGTGGTTGTTACGCGTCGTACAAAATTTGAACTTAAAAAAGCGGAAGATCGTGCTCATATTCTCTCCGGTCTCAAAAAAGCGTTGGACCATATTGATAAGATAATTAAACTTATCAAGGCATCAAAAGATACAAAAATAGCGCATGTGAATTTAATAAAAGAGTTCAAATTTTCTCCTATTCAAGCAACAGCTATTTTGGAAATGAAACTTCAGAAACTTGCCGGACTGGAGAGAAAAGCAATTGAAGATGAACTCAAGGAAAAGATTGCTCTCATCAAAGAACTAAAAACTCTTTTAGCGAGCCCTAAGAAAATACTTAAAATTGTTAGCAAAGAACTGCTTGAAATCAAAGAAAAATACGGTGATGATCGCCGGACACGTGTTATGAAATCTCAGGCAAGATCGATCTCAGCTGAAGATATGATTCCCAACGAAGAGTCTATGTTGGTTTATACGCGAGGAGGATATTTAAAACGCACAAATCCGGATGAGTATAAAGCGCAACGGCGCGGTGGTGTAGGTGTGGTGGATCTTAATACTAAAGAAGAAGATTTTATATCAATGTTTCTTTCCGCGGATACTCATGATGATTTGTTGTTTTTTACAGATAAAGGGAAAGTATATCAAATAAAAATGTATGAGATCCCGGAAGGAAGGCGAGCAACAAAAGGTAAATCAATTATGAATTTCCTTTCCCTCTCACAAGGGGAAAATGTAACTTCAATTCTTGCGATACCCAAAAAGGTAAAAAGTTGCGAACAACTTTCTCTAATGATGGTTACTAAAAATGGCGTAACCAAAAAAGTTTCCGCGGAAAATTTCAAAGATGTCCGCAGAAGCGGTTTGATCGCTCTTACTTTAGGTGCTGGCGATGAACTTTTATCTACTATGTTTGTAGAAAAAGGTGACAGCGTTATTTTGGTAACGGGAGCTGGTCAGTCTATTCGTTTTAAACAATCTGACGTAAGACAAATGGGAAGAACTGCTGCCGGAGTGAAAGCAATGAAACTTCGCAAAGAAGATATAGTAGTAGAAGCCGGTGTTATAAAAAAAGATAATCAAAACGTGGAGCTGATGGTTATAAGTAATAACGGATTTGGAAAAAGAACTGCAATAAAAGAATATAAGATCCAAAAACGCGGCGGGTCCGGTATCAAAACAGCGCAAGTCACAAATAAAACCGGAAAAATTATTTCTGCCAAAATTGTAACGGAAAAAGAAGAAGAGCTTGTTGCCATTTCCAAAAAAGGGCAAGTTATTCGTACAAAAATAAATGAGGTCTTATCGCGTGGACGTCAAACACAAGGTGTTAAAATAATGAGATTACGAGCTGGGGATAGTATTGCTTCTCTAATTTGTCTCTAGGGGATATAATATCCATATGGCTTTTGCTAACCCAGAAAGTAACGTTGAACAACTCGGTCAAATAGACGGAATGAAGATCGCTGATTTTGGAGCGGGTGTCGGAGCATACACTATTCCATTAGCTAAGAGCGTGGGAGACTTTGGACGTGTCTATGCGATAGAAGTGCAAAAAGATCTTTTATCTAAAATACAAAACACAGCAACGGAAGAAAATTTAACAAACATAGAAGTTCTGTGGGGAGACATAGAACGTCTTGGGGCGACTAAACTACCCAACGAATCTATTGATATTGTTATTATTGCCAATGTATT
>CAYPRS010000040.1:0-6109 GCA_964413235.1 uncultured Candidatus Saccharibacteria bacterium
AAATTAAACTGACAACAAAAGGTATTAAATAATAAAGCAATAAAGTAATAAAATAATTTATTATGCGAAAAAAGCTTTTCCTATTTATAATAGTATCTGTATTAATGGGTTTTTTTACCGGACATTTTGTTTTTGCTCAAACAGAACCTGAATCAGCAAAAGTTCTTCTTAAACGGGCGAAACTTAACGCCGAACTTTTACAGATTAAACAAGAAATAGAAAAACAGCGCGTGTTTCTTGGTGAAAAACAACGGGAGAGTGTTTCTCTAAAACGAGATATTATTATACTGGACGCGGATATTAAAAAAGCTAAACTTGGTATCCGCGCCAGAACAATTACCATAGATGGACTTCATGAAAATATTGGTGAGAAGGGGGAATTTATTGATGTATTGAACGAAAAAGTTGAACGTGAAAAAAAATCATTGTCTCAGCTTTTGAGAAAAACAAATGAGATTGAATCCACGTCACTCGTGGAAGTTATTTTGGGAAACAAAGATCTATCTGATTTTTTTATTGATCTTGATTCTTTTGAGTCAATCAATCAGGCACTGGACGCTTCTTTTAAAGAAATAAAAGCGGTAAAGAATGCAACTGAAACGGAAGTGAAAAAACTTGAAGAAGAGAAGTCTGAAGAAGTCAATTTACGAGTGTTACAAGAAGCCGAAAAAAGAAAGATCGTTCAAAACGAAGAGGAAAAACAACAAATTTTAACTGTTACGAAAGGAGAGGAAGCCACCTATCAAAAAATAATCAAAGCAAAAGAAAAGACCGCGGCGGAGATCAGAGCGGTTCTTTTTGCTCTGCGTGGGTCGTCGGCGATCCCATTTGGAAAGGCGTATGAGCTTGCCCTGCGCGCCGAAGAAAAAACAGGGGTGCGTCCGGCATTTTTGCTTGGTATTCTTACTCAAGAAACAAGACTCGGCGAGAATATTGGAAATTGTAATTTACCGGAAGATCCTGAAAAATATAAATGGCAATCAATCATGAAAGCTCCGCGGGATACTGTTCCATATCTTGATATTACAGCAAGACTTGGTCTTGATCCGGAACTTATGCTACTGTCGTGTCCACAGCCGGGCGGGTATGGTGGCGCGATGGGTCCGGCGCAATTTATTCCGTCAACTTGGATATTATATGAAGACAAGATAGCCGAACTAACCGGACATAATCCGCCGAATCCATGGAATACGGAAGATGCATTTATGGCATCTGCTATATTGTTGCGGGATAATGGCGCAGCAAAAGGAGGTTATGCAAACGAGAGACTCGCGGCATTGCGATACTTTGCTGGATGGAAATATGCCGAAAAGTCGGCAAACGCGCCTTATGGCGACGGAGTTATGTCATTGGCAGCGGGACACCAAAAGTCAATTGATATCTTGGAGGCGGAATAATTATCTCGCGATATTTTAAATATTACTCTAAAAAAAATTGCCAAAATAAGATATCTCTGGTAATATGACCCCACTATGAAAAAGGACATACATCCCAAAAATTATAGACCGGTTATTTTTCTTGATGTTTCAAGCGGAGAAAAATTTCTTATTGATTCCGTGGTTGAAACCACAGAAACTGATAAATGGAGCGATGGAAAAGAATATCCTCTTTATAAGACTGAAGTTTCCAGTGCTTCACATCCATTCTTTACCGGCACAGGGAAGATCATGGGTACACGAGGACGAGTTGATAGGTTCAAAAAGCGCGTTGAAGCGGCTTCAACAAATAAGAAAAAATAACTTCTAGACTTTTTGATGGAACAAGCGCCCCCAAAGGTGCCTTGTTTTGTTATGTAGTTATTTCACAACTCCAAGGTGTATAATTAAAAGTGAATATGGATCTGCAAAAATATAAAGATAATAATAAAACAAGTTTTTTTGCTTCTGAATACCAACGTCTTGAAGGAAAAGAGGCGGAGTTGCAAGCTATGCTGGAACAAGATCAAAACATGAAAGAACTTGTCGAAGAAGAGATCAAAGGGCTTGAAGCTCAGAAAAATACAATTCTCTCGCAAATGGATAAGATCCTGGAAGAAGCAAAAGAAGAACAAGATTTTCCCAACAAAATAATACTTGAAGTTCGTGCCGGTGCTGGAGGGGAAGAGGCGGCGATTTTTGCGTACAATTTAGCGCATATGTACGAGCGTTATACTGAAAAAAAAGAGTGGTCATTCAAAAAACTTCATGAATCCTTAAGTGGTGAACAAGGAGGATACAAAGAGGCATCTTTTGAAATAAACGGCAAAGATGTATATAAAAATTTGCGTTATGAAATGGGTGTGCATAGAATTCAACGTGTTCCGGTAACGGAGAAGATGGGACGTATCCATACTTCTACAGCTTCTGTGGCAATTTTACCTATTAGAGAAGCGAAGAATATCAAAATAGAGCCAGATGATATTGAGATGGATTTTTCTAGATCTGGCGGAGCAGGTGGGCAAAACGTCAACAAAGTAGAAACCGCGGTTCGTCTTACTCATAAGCCTTCTGGAATTGTGGTTCGTTGTACAAGTGAAAGAACACAGCTTAAAAATAGAGAAAAGGCGATGAGTATTCTCTCGGCGAAATTAGAAGAAGAAACTCGTGCAGAAGAAGCGCGACAACATTCGCAGAAGAGGCGGGATCAAATAGGTACTGGCGACCGGTCTGAGAAAATACGAACATATAATGAAGCACAAGATAGAGTAACGGATCACAGAATAAAAAAATCATGGAGTAATTATCATGGAATACTAGATGGTGATATTGAACCCATTTTGATCGCTCTTTTAGAAAAAGAGGAGGAACTAAAGACACCAGTTGGGCAAGACGATCTTCCTCACGAAATTGAGGGTGGTTCGGAAAAAGAGTAAAAGTTTTAAATAAGGCTCTTTCTAAAAAGAAGAAGTGACTTTTTGGGGTTGTACTGCTCACTCCACTTCGTTTCGTTCCCAGCACTGCTGTTTATAACTGATCGCTGTTGCTCTTAGACAAACAGGTTGTACTGCTCTGGCTGAAGCCCTTCCCAGCACGGCATTTTGCAAATCACTCGTTGCACTTGTGAACAAAATGGTTGCATTTTATGGGATATTTTGGTACACTCCTCTTCATATTATTATAAATAAGTTGTACAGATAATGACCGACAAAGTTTTAGAAAAAAACAAAAATGACCTTATTGAGGAAATGTTTGATGCTGGTGCGCATTACGCATATTCGTGCTCAAAACGGCATCCTTCTATGAAGAAATTCATTTTTGGTACCAAAAATAATATTGAAATAATTGATCTTGAAAAAACATCACAGGAGCTCGAAAAGGCGGAAAATTTTGTTACGACACTTTCCAAAGAAGGTAAAAAAATTCTTTTTGTAGGAACCAAAAACGAAGCGCGTGATGTAATTGAACAGGCGGCATTGAGTATTGGCGTGTCGTTTGTTCAGAATAGATGGATCGGAGGAACTCTGACCAATTTTGATGAAATAAAAAAACGAATCAAACGTTTGCAAGAACTTACAGAAAAAAAAGAAAAAGGTGAGCTCGGAATGTATACTAAAAAAGAACGACTGATGTTTGATCGTGAAATTGAAGATTTGGAAAGAATTTTCGGCGGTTTGCTTCCAATGATTGATATATTGCCAAAAGCTCTTTTTGTTATTGACCCCAAAAAAGAAGCTATCGCGGTGAAAGAAGCACAAGTTATCGGTATTCCGGTCATTGCTCTTGCTAATTCTGATTGTAATATAAAAGAAATAAAATATCCTATTCCCGCCAATGATTCATCTCTTGCCAGCATCAAACTTTTTACAGAGCGCATTGTTCGTGCTTACAAAAAAGGCGCAGAACAACCTGCTTCCGCTGAAAGTTCTAGTGAGACAAAACCCGCCACTGCTAAAAGCTCTGGCGTGGCAGAGAAAGATATTCCTACTACTTCGGCAAAAACTACACAAAAGTAATATAACAGCGAAACTAGGTTGCCTGACCTTTCTCTTTCTTTTTTTTATAAATAATAAGATATAATATTATTATGGTTACAACAGAACAAATTAAAGAATTACGAAACAATACCGGTATTTCAGTCATGCAATGCAAAAATGCGTTGGAAGAGGCGGAAGGGAATATGGAAAAGGCGGTTTTGATATTAAAGAAAAAAGCGGGAGCTGCGGCAAATAAAAAGTCCGCGCGAAGTCTTGGCGCCGGTGTTATAGAATCATATATTCATAGTAATAATAATGTGGGGGTATTAGTTGAACTTGGATGCGAAACTGATTTTGTCGCAAAAAATGAAGACTTTAAACCTCTTGCGTATGATATTGCAATGCATATTGCCGGTATGTCTCCTGAATATATTTCCGAAGACGATATTGCTGACGAAGACAGAAAAAAAATAACCGAGCTTTTTGAAAAGGAGATAGAAGGATTTGACAAACCGAAAGATATCAAAAAGAAAATGCTGGAAGGTAAAATGCAGGGATATTTCAAAGAACGGGTGCTTCTTGATCAAAAATTTGTCAAAGATCCTGATGTTACCATAAAAGATCTTTTGAATAATGCTACGCATAAATTTGGAGAGAAAGTTGAGATTGTGCGTTTCAAACGTTTTGTTGTCGGTAGCGAGTAACTTTTAAGAAATTATGCCAACTATATTAGTAGTATATATTTTTTACATATCACTTGGAGGAATGATCGCCTTGCTGTCGTATAAAATGTTTATGATCTACAAAGGTCATCATGTCAAAAAAAGCGGTGAGAGTGAACACGAGTTTTTTGCAAAGACTTGTCTGTTGGTGTCAGACAAGATTTGTATATTGCTGGTTTCCGGCAAGAAATATTTTTCTCCGATAGTTGTCTGTGTAAAACATAATATTAGATTAACATGTCGCGGATGCTCTCGGTTTATAAATGATATGCAGTCCGGTAGAGAAAAGCCGGGGACAATAATAGAGAACGATGGAGTGGCGTCAACATATTTAAAAAACATTTTGGCCAAAAAAAAGAGCATCCAAAAAAAAAGCAGTAAAGTTTTTCATTCTGAAAACTTGTGATATACTATTCGCACAGTATTTTATATTGCCACCTTAGCTCAGTTGGTAGAGCAATTGTTTTGTAAACAATAGGTCGCGGGTTCGAACCCTGCAGGTGGCTCAAGGTTAATGGAGGGTTAATGTTAATGGGTTAGGTTAATGGGGTCAGTCACCATTGTTTAATAAAATTTATGGTATAATGTTCTCATGGCAAGACAACCGGGTTAATGGGGTCAGTCACCATTGTTTAATAAAATTCATGGTATAATAATCTCATGGCAAGACAACCGAGAATAGATATAGGAAATGTAGTTTATCATATAATAAACAGAGCGAATGCGGGAAGTGTAATATTCACAGATGAAAAGGAGTATCAATTATTTGAAAAAATATTAGAAGACACAAAAGAACTTACAGGTATGCGAATACTCTCATACTGCATAATGCCAAACCATTGGCATTTTGTATTATATCCGGAGAACGATGGAGATCTTTCTCTTTTTATGAAACATCTTACAAATACTCATACAAGACAATGGCATACTAAACATAAAACAATAGGAGGTGGTCATCTCTATCAAGGAAGATATAAATCATTTCTTGTTCAGACCGATCAATATCTTGCACAGGTATGTCGATATGTAGAAAGAAATCCTCTTAGAGCTAGTCTTGTGAAGCAAGCTCAAGATTGGAAGTGGTCAAGTCTATGGCGAAGAGAATTTGGCACCGTTGCACAGAAAAAACTTCTGAGTGAATGGCCTATTGATACACCTCATCAATATTTAAAGTGGGTAAATGAACTTGAAGATAAAAAGGATTTGGAAAATATACGTGGTAGTTTAAAAAAGAGCAAACCGTTTGGTTCGGAAGATTGGGTGGAAGATACTGTACTTAAGCACGGGCTGGAGTATACTACAAGAGAAGTGGGGAGACCGAGGCTTTAATATTATACCACATAATATAACAAACAATGGTGACTGACCCCATTAACACCATAATATAACAAACAATGGTGACTGACCCCATTAACACAGCATAAACTCCGTGAGAGATCCCTTCAACAATGTAAATCGCGACGAATAATATTTATTGCGATGAACAACATTTAAG
>CAYPRS010000041.1:0-5978 GCA_964413235.1 uncultured Candidatus Saccharibacteria bacterium
GGTTATTTTGAAAGCAGGTCGTAGTGATCGCGGAGGGGAGGCAGTTAAATCTCATACAGGATCTCTTACGTCGGAAGATTCTGTTTTTGAAGCTGTTTGTGGGCAAAGCGGAGCAATTGTTGTTCATTCCCTACACGAGCTTTTTGATGTCGCAAAATTATTTCATATTGGAATTTTAAAACCTCTGAAAAATTTGGCTGTTTTGACGAATGGTGGAGGACCGTCTATAGTTACAGCTGATCTGATAGAGTTCTCGCAATCTCTGACGTTAGCTGAATTTTCCCAAGATTTGAAAGATAAATTAAAAAGTGTTTTACCGGAGATGGGATCTGTCGGTAATCCGATTGATATCTTGGGAGATGCTCCCGCGTCGCGTTATAAAGACGCGTTGGAAATATTGACGGATGAAAATGACGTTGAGGCTATTTTAACTATTCTTACTCCCCAGATGATGACCGAAGCGAAAGCGACGGCGGAAATCTTGGCTTCTTATCACGAGAAAAAACCGATCATTCCGATTATGATCGGCGGCAGTGCTGTTCAACAAGGAGTTGATGTTTTAAAAAAGAGAGATTTGGTTAATTTTGATTTTCCGGAGGATGTTGTAACAGCTTTAGATATTCTTGCTCTCAAAAATAAAAAACAAAAAAAATCTGTTGCCGTAAAAAAAGACCGGCAAAATCTAACGATGATGGGTTTTTATGAGATGGACACACTTCTTAATGACTATAATATTGACCTTACCGGATATTTTATCAGAACAAGGGAAGAACTAGAAACGTGGAACGAGAAGTCTCTTGGAGAGCGTTTTGTTATCAAAGCGATCTCGGCAGACATTATCCATAAGACTGATATGGGTGCGGTTAAAATAAATTTGGAAGGCAAAGAAGCACTGCTTCAAGCGTGGGATGAGATTATGTCAGCCGGGAAACAATGTGAACACCCTGCAAAAATTGAAGGCATGCTCGTTCAACCCATGGTGCAAGGCAAAGAGGTTATTATCGGCATGAAACGCGATCCCGTTTTTGGTCCGGTCATTGTCTTTGGTCTCGGAGGTATTTTTGTGGAAGTGTTCAAAGATATTTCCATGCGAGTACCGCCGATTGATGAGGCTGTTGCCCGAAATATGATAGAAGAAATTAAAGGATTTTCTATTTTGAACGGACTGCGCGGAGAGAAGCTGGTCAATTTTAATGCTCTAATTCAAGTCATAATGTCGGTCGCCCGCCTAAGCGTAGAGTATCCGGAAATTCAGGAACTTGATCTCAACCCCGTCATGGTAAACGAAAAAGATGCTCATGTTGTGGATGCGAGGTTGATGAAATAAATTTATATTTCTATGGATAACTATATAAAAATCAAAGAAGAAAAATACAAATACTATCTTGATCAAGTTAATTTTTTTCGACAAGAATATAAATCTATATCTTCAAATTTAGACAAATTAATTTTTGGTTTATCCTCTGGGACAATAGTGCTTTCAATTACCTTTATTGATAAAATTGTAAGTTTGAAAAATATTAACGATATTTTTTTTCTAAAATTATCTTGGTCGCTACTAATAATAACTTTGGTAATAAATTTAATAGCACATCAACTAGTTCTAACTGATACAAAAAAAGCTATTGAGAAACTTACTCAATGGTTTGAAGGTAAAGAGTTGGAAACTCCTGATTTACAATCTTCCTGGGGTAAAATAGCTAATTCCTTAAACACTATTTCACTAATAAGTTTAATAATAGGAATTTCATTTTTAGCCTATTTTGCATCAATAAACATTAGTCAGCTAACAATATAATCGAAAAAGGGTCAAACTTTTTTTTATTCTGACCCTTTTTGTTTTGTTTTATATTTCTTCAAGTTTCTTTTTTGCGTCAGGGGACCACCCCTCCTGTGGTTGCGGATTTGGCATTTTTTCAAACCACTCATCTTCTGGCATATTCAGGACAATCTCTTTTACATCCCAATGTACCTCATGAGCATCTTTTTTGTTATTTCGTACAACCGTAAACATTTTTTTTGAAAGATTAGGTAAAAAACCAAACAAAACCCCATGGAAAACAGTTGTTGTCCAATAATCCTGCCCGACTTCTTGAGCGGAGCTAACAACATATTTTTTGTAGGAGTATTTATTGCGCACTCGACTTACTAACCCACCTTTGTATCCTTTTTCTGTCATAATTTAATTTTATATTAATTTTTCTGATTTTATAAGAGGACAATGGGGATAAGAAAAAGTTGGGAAAAGGATCAGGATTTTATAAGAAGGAGTTTTTCATTCCTATCCATCCGTTTAATCTCCGCTTCTCTGTTGCGAGCCTGTGCGAAGGTGTCACATTCTTCTTTGTGTACAAGCACTACAGGTCGGCGTGCTCGTGTGTACTTGGCGCCGTTTTTCAATTCATTATGCTCCCGAAAGCGTTTTTCAAGGTCAACAGTTGAGCCGGTGTACAATGTACCGTCACTGCATTGTAATATATATACTATATATACAATATTCACGACATTATTACGCATTTGTTTAGATCGTTTGATCGGGCTTGGGTTAATTAAATATCAATTTTCTGTGCTACGTAACTTTCAGATCGTTCCGCCAGATATTTTTCCAGTTCTTCGCGAGATAGCAATCCTTCTTGCGCGCCGATGTGTCTTATAACAGACATGGAGTTGATCGGTCCCCACATAAGTGCTTCTTCTACACTTTTGCCCAGCGCAAGCGCGGAAGTAAACGTGCTTGAAAATGAATCTCCGGCGCCAGTGCTTTCCAAGGGTGGTTCTATGTTGGGGTAAACTGGAATAAACCATGCATTTTTTCCATCATAAGTATATGCTCCGTTTTTGCCATCTGTGACAACTGCTATTTTTGGACCAAGCTGTGATATTTCATATGCCAATTTTGCGCAATTTGGTTCGTCTGTTTTTAAAATGATCTGAGCTTCTTCTTTGTTGCAGAAAAATACTTCCGATACTTTATAAACATTTTTTAGTGTTTCGTATCCGAGTTTGATTTGGAAAGTTCCGGGCTGAAAGGCAAGCTTTGTTTCGGGATGCTCTTGAATAAAACGCACTATCTCTTGATGATATTCCAAAGAATTTTCACCAACGGAACTAAAATAGATCCAGCGCGGATTTCCAATATCCGGCAGTACATAACCATAATCTTCATGTTTAACGAGAATTGTACGTTCCGCCTTGTGCCACAAAAGATAATGATAATTACTTATTTTTCCAGCATGTACGCGAACAAATCTGGAGTCTATACTATTTTTTTCTAACGCTTCCAAAATATCTTTTCCGTTCTCGTCATCGCCGAGGTTTGTTACCAGCGCAGTTTTTAACCCTAGCCGTGTGGCACTTACTGCCACGTTAGGGCTGTTTCCCACGCCCGCGATAACTTTCGTAAATTCGTATGGTATTTTTCCACCATTGGTAAGGCATATTTTTTCTTCCTTATCTTTGTTATCGTAATAAACACTCGCTTGTTTAATGTGAATAAAAGCGTCTGTCGTAATATCACCGATTGCTATAAGATCAAATTCTTCGTTCATAAATATAAGTATATCATTGTGAGTATACAACACCAGACTGATTTTTGGTTTTTTGGTGGAAAGTTTGGTATAATAACCTGAGTATTTATATTTTTAGCTATATTTTATTTTTATGAAAAAATTACGAGAAGTTATAAAAGAAGTGGAAGAAAAAAAAGTTGCCATAGGACATTTTAATATTTCCGACACGGAAGCTCTATGGGCAATTTTTCGCGCGGCGCAGAAGCTCAATGTTCCGGTGATTATTGGCGTTACGGAAGGGGAGCGTGATTTTATCGGTATTCGTCAGGTGGCGGTGCTGATCAAAAGTTTACGGGAAGAATATAATTACCCTATTTATTTGAACGCGGATCATACTCATTCGTTTGAGGGAGTAAAAAAAGTAGTGGACGCAAGGTACGATGCCGTTTTGTTTGACGGTACGCAGTTGCCAATGGAAGAAAATGTGGCAATTACGAAACAATGTGTGGAATATGCTCATTCCGTCAATCCTGATATTTTGGTGGAGGCGGAGATGGGACACATTGGCGCGTCGTCCAAATTACTTGATGAAATTCCGGAAGGAGCTGATGTTGACCCGAAGATGTTCACGAAACCGGAAGAAGCGAAAAAATTTGTGGAAGAAACCGGAATTAATCTGCTTGCGCCGTCTGTGGGCAATCTTCATGGAATGTTAAAAAACGCCGCGAATCCAAATTTGGATATTGCTCTTATTAAAGAACTTCGCGAAGTGTGTGGAGTACCGCTTGTGCTTCATGGCGGTTCTGGTATTACAGATGAGAATTTTAGAGAAGCGATCCAAGCTGGAATAAGTACTATACACATCAATACTGAAATTCGCGTTGCTTATCGCGATACACTAAGACAAACTCTTTCGGAGGATTCAGATGTGGTCGCGCCGTACAAATTTATGAAACCGGCGGTGGAAGCGATGCAGGAGGTGATTGAGAGGCGACTGAAACTGTTTTCGAGAATAGAATAAAAGTTTATTTTTTAAATAAATTTGCAAAAAACCGCCAGCTTAAGCAGGCGGTTTTTTGTTTTGATTATGTTTTGGCGGTGCGACCGCCAAAAGTGAAATTTTCATAGGGTTACCCTTGGGGATGTAATTTAAGATTAGAATTTGACTAATAAAATAATTTGTTATAAGAAATAGATTTTTTGTTATATAAAAAGGAAAAGAATCTAAGTTTTAATTTATAACTTTACTTTCGGTTTCCTTAATAACAACTGAGAGTACTTTGAAAGGGAAATATATGAATGTAAAAAAAGGAAAAACACCAGAAGGAAAAACAGTCAAATTACCGTTAGATTATAGTGTACTTTTTACAAAGAATGATTATGATGGGTCAATAATCATTTACACAAGAGAACATATAAAAGACGCTTCTTTGTTTTCTTCCAGTCTTTTGGATGACATTAAGCCAAAATGGGTTGAAGAATTATTAAAACGTAATGAAATATATGGTATCAATGTTGGATATCATACAATTGTTATAGAAGTAGTAGCTGCAACAAATAAGTATTCGGCAATGGGTGATCTTTGGAACGATATTAGAGAAGGTTTGGAAAAAGAAGTTCTAGATAGAACAAGGACGAGAATATGATTTAAAATTGGTCGGTGCATTGCAAGCGCCGGCTTTTTTGTTGCAATTTTTACAAGTTCTGTATATAATGGCGCAATGCCAAAGTTAAAGATAACAGAACGAAACAGTAAAATTAAGCTTAGTGAATTACGTACCAGTGGATTTGTTCCGGCGGTGTATTACGGAGCAAAAGAAAAAGCAACGCCGATTTCTGTAAACACAAAAGAATTCAAGAAAGTCTGGAAAGAAGTTGGAGAGACAGGTGTGGTGGAACTGGAAGGAGAAAAAGGGAAACTTAACGTTATGATCCATGATATCGCACTTGATCCGGTAACGAGCGAGCCGATCCATATTGATTTTTACGTTGTAAAGAAAGGACAGAAAGTTGAGGTTAAAGTTCCTCTTGAGTTTGAAGGAGAATCTTTGGCTGTAAAGCATGGCGCTATTTTGGTGAAAGTTTTACATGAAATTGAAGTAGAGGGAGAACCGCAGAATATTCCTCAGCATATTGTGGTTGATATTACTCCGCTTGTTGAATTGGACAGCCAAATTCTTGTAAAAGATCTTTCTATGCCAAAGAGTATAAAAATTATAACGGACGCTGACGAAGTTATTGTCGCTATTTCAGAAGCAAAAGAAGAAGAACCCGAGGAAGTGGCAGAGGTTGATATGGAAAATATTGAAGAAGAAAAGAAAGGAAAGAAAGAAGAAGAAGGAGGTGAAGCTTCTGGCGGAGAAGATGAGAAAGCCGAAGAGGGTGATAAAAAATAATTATTTTTTTTATATTTTACAAAAAAATTCCGACCTTAGGTCGGAATTTTTTTTGTTTATTTTCATATGATAT
>CAYPRS010000042.1:0-5763 GCA_964413235.1 uncultured Candidatus Saccharibacteria bacterium
ACCTCTCAAATGTATTAAAAAAAGACACATTCGTGTCTTTTTTTAACGTTTGCGGGTCCACGAGGACTCGAACCTCGGTCAACGGTTTTGGAGACCGCTATTCTACCACTGAACTATGGACCCAAAAAATATGAAGATTCCATTAGTATATATAAAAATTGTTCTTACTGCAATTTATGGCTGAAAAAACCGCTCTAAAGCGGTTTTTTTCTAGGGTCTATTTCTTCATCTCTTTATGCAGTGTTTGGGCACGGCATTTTTTGCAGAATTTTTTAAGCTCAATCTTTCTTTGAACCTGTTTTCTGTTCTTCCGTGTCCAATAATTTATACTATTGCACTTGGTGCATTTAAGTTTTATTAAAAAATCCTGTGACATATTTAATACGAGAGTTTACTGTATTTTTATAATGCCCTATAGAATACTAGAAAGTTACTAAAAAATCAAGGACCTATTATAAAAGCACAGATTTTTAAAAATATTGCTTAAAATGATATAATGAAAGTATTATTTTATGATACATAAACGAACTCTAAAACTTGACCCAAAAAAGCGGTATTTACAGATAGCTCTTAACGGCTCCCTGAATGATGCAAAATATATAATACAAAGTCTGCCACGAAGTGACAGGATTATTGTTGAAGCTGGTACTCCTTTTATTAAACGATACGGGCAGTCCGGTGTTAGAAAGATCAAAGAGTGGTATGGAATGCATCTTTTGGGACAACCTCTTGAACCAAGACAAACTCAGCAACAAAATGTTAATTTGATAGAAGTGTTTCAGTTCGCGCAGGAACAATATAAAAATTATAAAGAGCAGACACAAAAAATGCCTGCGAGAAATACAACGAGGCGACCCAATACCCCTTATGTTATTGCTGACTTAAAAATGATGGATCGCGGAAGTACTGAGGTTGAAATTGCACACCGCGCCGGAGCCAGTGCGGCGACAGCGCTCGGACACGCACCGATAGAATCTCTGAATGCTTTTGTTGAGGAGTGTGAGAGGCTTGATCTTGATTCAATGATAGATATGATGAATGTTTCGTTTCCAATTTCTGTTTTACGGGAGCTTAAAAAACCGCCAAATGTCGTCATCCTCCATCGTGGTGTTGACGAAGAGAGATTTAACAAAGAAAAAATGTTGCCTCTCCATGAAATACGTCGAGTTAAAGCCGGTTACAACATGATGATCGCAGTAGCCGGAGGAGATACTATGCGTGAAGTGCAAAGCGCTATGTTCAACGACGCTGATATTGTCGTAGTATGGAAAAATTTCTATCAAAGCGGAGATGGCAGCGACACGGGTAAACTCGCAGAAGAATTTTTGTCGCATATTAAGTAACAAATAACAAATTACTTCTGGCTAGTATCATAAAAATTGATGTAGATTAAAAACCCACAAAAGATGACAGTCGTCATCTTTTGTGGGTAATAGAAGTAAAATAGATAAACGGTCAATTTGTACAACTTAGATGTTGGACATAATGTGTTCAATATAATTTATTTCGTTATTTCTGTGCCTGCCTGTCCGGTAGGCAGGCTAGATTCTGATGATCTTCCAAACCTTCGGCGTAGTGTTGTTGGATCTGGGCTGAAGTTAGAGCTTTAGAATAAACGCGGACGTTGTCAATCAAACCGTTAAAATATTCAGTACCACCTACTCTATAACTACCAATTGAAATTTCATGATTGGCGTCTGAAAATACGGGAGTAGTTTCAGGATATGAACCAGAAGCTTTTTCTTCACCATCAGCATAAATAGTATAATCAGTAGTAGTAACAACATAGACAATGTGATGCCAAGTATTTAGCTTATAATTAAAAGCAGCATCTGCGGAAGTTGTAATCCATCCTGTTCCATTACCTATGTCTCCATGGATTTGATTACCGTTTCTAAGCTTAAAATCAAAACTTGCCTCATTAGGACCTCTTGTGCCAACAATGCAACGATTATTATTATCTAAAACTTTTACCCACGCTTCCACAGTAAAAATACCTGTTATTGTAGGACTTCCACAATTTATATAATCACTACTCCCATTAAACTTAACAGCCCTTCCCATTACACCATCTTCAATATCACCGATTGCTAAACCTCCTTGCGGAGTTCCATGGTTATTAAAGCCACTAGAGTCATCAAAAGTATCGTTGTCAAACGTCCACTCTCCTACTAGTTGGTCTCCAATGCCGTGTTTGATAATAGAGCTGAATTGTTTACCTTTGGCTACTCTGGCTTTGTCCCTAGCATTGGTTAGATTAGCTAATATTACACTGGAGAGTAGTCCAATGATAGAGATGACTACTAAGAGTTCTATGAGGGTGAAGCCTGTTAGATGTTTACCATTTAACGGGGTAAAGCCTTTTAGTTTTTCCACCGTTAGAAATTTACTTTTGGAAAAATTCTTTTTTGTAACTTTCATAGTATTTGATTTTTATTTTGTCATATTTTAATTGTACTACTTAAGAATTTTTCCCCTCTGTTTTATTTCCCGTGAGTTTTGCCAATGATTTCACACCCTCATAGAATTCTATCGGCAACCCAAAGATAACGGTCTTTGATGGATCCGGCTGGATCTTCTCAATGGTCTGAAGAGTTCTCATAGAAATACCGGCCGGTACACGTGATAAGACTTCTGCCGCTTGCGCAAGTTTCTCAGAAGCTGAGAACTCACCTTCCGCTTGAATTATGACCGCTCTACGTTCTCTCTCCGCCTCGGCTTGCTTTGCCATCACACGCTTCATGTCAGCCGGAAGTTCAATGTCCTGCATTTTTATATAATCCACCTCAATTCCCCATGGGTCGGTTGCCTCATCAACGATCTTTTTAATTTCATCTGCAATCTGATCACGTTGGGAAAGCAAAGTATCAAGTTCAACTTCTCCGATCACATCCCGCAGAGTCGCTTGAGCATAGAGAGCGACAGAGTGTCTAAAGTCTTGGATTTCTAAAATAGCTTTTTCTGCATTACGAACTTTAAAATATACAACCGCGTTGATACCGACAGTAACATTGTCTTTGGTAATAACTTCTTGCTGGGGTATATCAACTGTCGCAATACGCAGATCAATTTTATACATTCGCTGAACACCGATTAATATCCAAGTAAGTCCGGGTCCGCGAGTGCCTTTGTATTTACCGAACGTCAAAATTACACCGCGCTCATATTGATCTACAACTCGAAGTCCAAAAAGAAGGAAAAAGCCATCTACAATCAAAAAAAGAGAGATTATTTCCATACAATTAATATTTTATCTAATAATGGTAAAGTAAACCAATTATACTCTAAATTATATATTTTTTGTATAAAAAAATTTATATTTCGCGTATTCTTCACTTAAAGCTATATTAATAGAATCAGGGTCTTGTCCGGAACCCATAAGATGTCTTGCTTTAAAAGACAAGGTATTTTGCAAAGTCTCTCTAAACCTCTTGTCGGCTTCCTGATTACCTGTGTCAATTTCTTCTTCCGAACGTCTTATAATGTCATTTATAATACCCTGTGGATTAAAACTTTCTCCAGCTTGTTTTGTTGCGTATTCTTTTTTCTGTTTTAAGAAATAATTATCTAGTTGTTGTATTCTTTCACTGATAGAAATTTTGTCGTTTTCCGAGATTTTTATTGCCTGCTTAGCGAGATTTTTCTTTATATCGTCAAGCATAGCCTTAGACCGATCATTGTTTTGTGTTATCACCTCTATAGCAATATCCACTTGTTCATTGATATATTTATCAAAAAGTTCTTGGTTTTGTTTATGAACAGAATGTTTTGCTTCAACTCTGGAACCCTCTAGCTCTAACTCTCTATCAAACACCATTTTGGTATTTGATGCCGATGAGATGTCATGCGAAGATTGATCAGGTAATTGTGACAACGAGGGCACTTCTTTTTCAATTATTTCCGGCTTTTTTTCTCCTTCTTGTTTCACCTCTTCATCTTGTTGGGAAATAGAGTTTTTGATTGTTTGCGATTTAGGTTGATTTTTGGTCTGACCTAAAGATTCTTTGTCAGCAACATTATCAGTTGTTTGAGCAGAGTCTGGCGGTAAAACAACGTCTTCCGGTTCTAAATTTTTACGAGAAGAAGTACCAAAAGAAATAGGGGACGACGGCCGATGTAAAGTATTAGGTTTAAGTGGACTGTTAATATCATCCTCACGCGCTTTTTGTAACACAGCCTCTGTAAGTGATAATTTTTTATTTTTCGTAGGTTTGCTTTCTTTTTCAATACTATTTTCTATATTTTGTGCCTGGGTTGTGTCTACAGAATCCTGTACAATTTTTTGCTTTTCTATTTTTAAAGCAATATCCGTCTCTTTTTTGTCTTCTTCCTCACCAGAGCCCTTTCTCTCGGCTGGCAGGTTTGTAGCGGGAGCAGGCTTTACCACGCCGAAGTCTTTAGTTACGGCGAGTTCTTTTTTTTCTTCAATCTTTATTTCTCTTTGTTGTTCTTTTTTTGGTTCGTGTTCTTTTTTGAATACTTCCAGTTCTTTAATAACTGTTTTTTCAACAACACGATTGTTAACTCCCGTCCCTACAACATGCTGCGTTTCCTTTAAAAGTATTTCTTTAGCTTTCTCGCGTAATTGTTCTGATACATTAGCATCTGCAATCTTTTCATTGATCGTTTTTTGCAAAAAGTCTTGTTCTTCTTTATAAATACTTCTATTGTCTTCTTTACCTGTTTGAACAACTTGATTTTTAACGGTCTCAGACAACGTTTCATTTTGCAATTTTTGTAATCCATCAACTTCCCCACCAGTTTGTTTTTTTTCTTTGTTTGCTATGTAATCACGAAGTGTAAACATTAATGCTTCCGCCCGAATACGAGCCGGTTTGCCTTTGTTTTCAGAAAAAGCAACTTGAAAAAGTTCTATAATTTCGTCAGTAGAAACGCTATCAATTTCTCCGCTATCAAGCGCCTTTTGAATTATCCGATCGCTTAAAAATTTGTTCTCGCGATCTTCTTTATTTTGAATATCGTTTAATATTTCCACCATAAGTAATTTTATTATACCAGCAAAGATACTAATAAAAAATCCCCAATAGAATTTTTTGGTTAAATTTTGTAGAAATTGATTGTGCGCAGGGTTGGAATATTTATGATTAATAATTTAGATAATCTTTAAAATAACTATGTAGTTGTATTTTTAAAAATTTATGACCAGAGCCAGACTTAAGAAAAATCTCGCGCTTTTTTGCATCTTGTTCACTAACATACGCCTCATAGTAAATAAGTTTTAAAGGTCTACGATTTTTAGTTGAGACGACACCGCCAGAAAAATGGGTTTGTATCCTATTTTTAGATTACTCGAAAAACCAATATATAAATTATTATCTTTTCGACTTAGTAATATATAACAGGTATTAAACCCGATATTAGAAATATGCATTAATTCACAATAGTCATTTCATTCCTTTGTTTGTTGAATCCTCGGCTCGGGAATGTAAAAGTTACGCTTTCACCACAAGGGTACTTCTTATTTTCTAATTCGCTTTGCTCGTAAGAAAATAAAGTCGCTACTTCTACGTCGTTAATAAACATAAAACATATGTGGATATATGACTCGTAAAATAAAATTGTATTTCAATTTTACCACGAGCCTACCCCGTAAACCACGTGGTGCGGCGCACCCCGAAACAAACAAAAAGAACCTTTTATAAAAGGTTCTTTTTGTTTGTTTTACGGGGTGCGCCGGGTTGGATTTGAACCAACGTAGACATAAAGTCAGCGGATTTACAGTCCGCCGCGATTGACCACTCC
>CAYPRS010000043.1:0-5747 GCA_964413235.1 uncultured Candidatus Saccharibacteria bacterium
AGCATCAATAAATGCCTTTCAAAAACATATGTGTGCACTACCTTACTTCTCTCTTCGCTTACTTTAAAAGTGTTGTATGCATTTTTAATGTATTTAAATATTTTTAAAAACGTCTTCTCACGCCCTTTTTCAAAAAATAATAGATTTAACAGCTTCTTTTATTCGCAATACTCTCACTTCTGATAACAATTTTCAAAGTATTGCCATTTACTTCCTCAAATTTGTTATAAAAGACTGAATCGGAAGGAACATTTTTCATCACAGTTGAACCCGATCCGATTGTTGAGAGCGAGCCGATCATTATACCCGGCATCGTTTTTACTCCAACCCCGAGGTGAGTTCCATGACCAACGATCATCCCCAGACTGTTTAATTTCGTAGAAACTTTCTTGTTTTTGACAATAGAGATAATTTCTTCACGGTTGAGTTTAACATTGGCAGTAATTGTCCCGCAGCCGATGCGGGTGCCTTCGTCAAAAATAGAATCGCCGAAAAATCCGGCGTGGGTGTGAACATTTTTTTGAAAGATACATCGCGCGACTTCAGCATTAGCGCCAATCATAGTCTCGTCTTCCAAAAGAGAATGATTTCTGATCAAAACATTATTTCCAATAATGCAATTTTCTCCAATATAACAAGGTCCTTTGATAACCGCGTTTTCAAAAATTTTGGTTCCTTTTTTAATGATAACATTGCCTTCAATAACGACATTTTTAGCGATTTTTACGCTTGGATCAATTTCTTGCTTAGTGATATTAGCATCCATGATCGCCTTGGATAGAGAAAACAGATCCCATGGATACTTTAAGGTAGAAGTTTCTTTGTCGGTTATTGACACTCTGACATCCCGCTCTTTCATATAAAGAGAGAGCGCGTCTTCATAGGCGTAAGTATGTTCTTTGACGCGGCGGTAATAATCAAAAAAATCCTGCGGTAACAGATAAATGCCGACTGCTTTGATATTGGACGGCTCACTTCCTTCTTTTGGTTTTTCAATAAGATTTACCGCTTTGTCTTTTTGCAGATCCAAAATACCGTAATTTTGCGGATTATTCGTTTCTATTCCCAAAAGAACCATTGTCGCTTTGGTTTGGCGGTGTTTTTCCAAAAGCAGATCTAAAAAGAAATCGGCGTTGTAATGATTTGGATTCAAAACAAAAAAGGGTCCGTGAATTAGTTTTTCTGCTGACATTATCGCATTACCCATTCCTTTGGCTTCTTTTTGAACAACGTAGGAAATTTTTACTCCCAATGAAGAGCCATCGCCCAAAAAGTTTTCAATAGCCTTATTGTCCGACTGAACAATAATTATTTCTGAAATTCCTGATCTCTTCAATGCTTCAACAGTCCAAACAATAATGGGCTTGCCCATTATTTTAACAAGTGACTTATGTTTATTTTCTGATAAAGGCCAGAAGCGAGATGATTCCCCCGCAGTCAGTATAATCGCCTGCATATTTTATATTAATAATTATCTAGTAAAGTATTAAATCTGTCTTAATTTCAATTATACAAAATTTGGGGGTATGGTAAAGAAAAAAGAGATGGACAGAAATATAAAAACGCCGGGAATATCATTATTCACCAGCGTTTTATCGGTTTATTTTTCAAGATCAACTCTTTAATCTCTTCATAAGCTTTACCCCGCTCAAACCGCATTTGTCTTTCATCTCACACTCTAAACAATTTCTATAATAAAGCAAAAGATTCGCAACTACTAAAGAAAAAAATGGGATAAAGATAATCAATTCGGATAAAAATTTATCCGAATTTTCCAATCCAAAGATATTCCTTGCGAAACTAATTATTGGTAACACCATAATTATACCCCACGTTGCCCACCCAAGAATTCCTCCAACCTTCGCGTTTCCTGAATTCTTTTTGAAGAATACCGCAGAAAGTTTACCCCAACCACAATGGCACCACTTTCCGTAATATTCACAGCCAGTGCATAGATATTTTCTTAAAACAAACACCAGCATTAGAACAGCAAACGCAACGTACAAAAAAGCCAATGGCGTGTTGGAAAACGATATCAATACTGCTCCTAAAAATATCAAAACAAAAAATATGATATTTTCAAATATGGCATTAAGTATTAATTTACTTTTTGCCTCTTTAGTAGAACAAAAACAAAGGGTCTTTTTTTTACCCATATTTTTCTCCTTTCTTTAACAAAGAACTATTAGCCATATCAGCCAATCATTCTTTATCCATTAAAAACGAATTAGCTTGTCAACCTTATTTAATTATTTATTTCTAGAAGAAAAACTACCACAAGATCGTACTTGCGTCCAGCCCTGTGGCAAATACCTAATCCAAACATCCAAGGGCGGTCCTTGGATGTGTTTAACCCTTGTTTTTCAACGTTTTATATTATTTAAAAAAGGAAAATTTTCTAAAATCTTACAAAAAATCTTGGGAAGTTTAAAAATTAGAAAATTGTTACTCACTTGGAGGCTCAACCTCCAAGTGAGTAATATCCGTATAAAAAGTTAACTATTCTACCGTAACACTCTTAGCCAAATTTCTAGGTTTATCTACATCAAACCCAAACTCAATTCCCATATACGCCGCAAACAGATGGAGTGGTATCACAGATAAGATCGGCGTGAGCATTTCCAAAGTCTTTGGAATGTAGATCACATCGTCGGCAATATCCTTTATTTCTTTATTACCTTCTGTGGCAATTGCTATTATCTTCCCGTTTCTTGCTTTTACTTCTTCCATATTGCTCCACATTTTCTCATAAACACTGTCACTCGGAACTATAAAAACACAAGGAAAATTTTCATCTATCATAGCAATGGGTCCGTGCTTCATTTCTCCACCGGCATAACCTTCGGCATGAATATTATATGAAACTTCTTTTAGTTTTAAAGCTCCCTCAAGAGCAACCGGAAAATTATATTTTCTTCCAAGAAAAAGAAAATTTTTATATTTGGAATATTTTTTCGCAAGCTTTTTAATCTGTTTATCGTTCTCAAAAACTTTTTCCATCAATTCCGGAAGTTTTTCAATTTCTTCTATTATTCTTCTGCCGGTAACCAAAGACATATCTCTCATTCTTCCCAGAGAAACAGCCATCAACGAAAGAACCACCATTTGAGAAACAAGAGCTTTTGTGGAAGCAACTGAGATCTCCGGACCTGCATGATTATACACTCCGGCGTCAGTTTCTCTTGCAATTGTACTGCCTACTGCGTTTACAATACCGAGTGTCAAAGCTCCTTTTCTTTTGGCTTCAAGAATGGAAGCTAACGTATCTGCTGTTTCTCCGGACTGGCTTATGGCAAGTATGGCTGTTTGTTTATCAATGATCGGTTTTCTATATCTAAATTCAGAACCAAATTCAACTTCCACGGGAATACCAGCATATTCTTCAAACATATATTCACCAACAAGACCGGCACAATTCGCGGTTCCGCAAGCGACAAAGATCATCCTGTTTATATTTCTGAGCTTTTCTTGATCTAAAACATCCAACCCCCCCAACTTAACCATGCCTTCTTCTGGAATTATTCTTCCTCTGGTTGAATTCTTGATGACCTCCGGTCCTTCAAATATCTCTTTTAGAAGAAAATAATCATATCCGTTCTTTTGAATCTCAGAAACATCAAAATCAATTTCACAATGATCTTTGTGTATCTCATCGTAACTGTCGGTAGAAATAATTTTATAACCATCTTTGTCTATAACACCCGCCTCGTCATCCTCAAAAAAGATAACTTTGTCCGTATGTCCCACTATTGCCGATGGATCTGATGCTATAAAATATTCGTCCTTCCCAATACCAAGAACGAGTGGGCTACTTTTTTTAACAAGAACGATCTTGTCCGGGTCCTCTCTCGCAATAACGGCAATAGCATAAGCGCCTCTTACATACTTAAGAGCAGTCAAAACAGCCTTCTGCAAGTCTCCTTCAAAATGAGCCTCTATCAGGTGTGCAATGACTTCCGTGTCAGTATCTGATCTAAATTTATGACCTGCTTTGATCAGGTCTTTTTTTAAAGTTTTATAATTCTCAATTATTCCGTTATGAACAACGTAAATATTTTCTTTGCAATCACAATGCGGATGAGCATTTGCCTCGCTGGGCACGCCATGTGTCGCCCATCTGGTATGCGCTATTCCAATACAACCGGACATATCTTCCCCTTCCATTTTCTTTTCTAACAAATCAATTTTCCCTACAGATCTTATTCGTTTAGGCACGCCCTTTTTATTTAAAACAACCATACCCGCCGAATCATATCCTCTATATTCCAGTTTTTTTAAAGCATCCAACAGAAACTCAGACGCTTCATTTTTACCAATATATCCCGCAATTCCACACATAGTTTTTTAAAATTAGATTAAGTGTATAAGTGTATGCTACTTTATCCTAATATAATGAAGATAACAACCCTTAAACTTTATTGGTTGCATATTAAAATTTCCCCAAGGTCGCACCTTTCCCGTCGCTAAACACTCCTCCGGAAGGTTCGACCTTGGGGAAATTTCGCTTCAGTCGCAAGCTGACCACATGCGCCTTTGATGTCTCGCCCAAAGCGATGACGGATGGTTACTGCCACGCCTCGTGTTTCAAGAATTTTCTTGAACCGCTCAATCCTTTTCTGCGGCGATGGTTTAAATACACCGGTTGGATTATATGAGATAAGATTTACCACATAGAGCTTTCTCTTCATGATCTTAGCAAGTTCCATCGCGTGTCTATCTAAATCATTCTCACCATCTATCATCAAATATTCAAACATCACCTTCCTGTTTTTTGCCTTGATATAATCGTCAACTGCTTCCAAAAGTTGTCGCAATGAATGCTCCTTCGCAATTGGCATTAATTTTTTGCGCACTTTATCGTTCGGCGCGTGAAGTGATATTGCCAGATTAATATCCAGATCCTCTTTCGCAAGTTTCTTGATACCGTCTAGGATACCACATGTAGATATGGAAAAATGCCGTGCTCCTATATTGAGAGTTTTGGAATCATGCATTATACGAATAGACCCAAGGACATTATCATAATTTAAAAACGGCTCCCCCATTCCCATAAACACAACATTCCCCACTCTCTCGTTTTGACTTTTTAAGTAACGGGCAAAATACAAAACTTGCGCCACCATTTCATCTTCTGAAAGATCTCTGATCAGACCCATCTTTCCTGTTGCACAAAACACGCAACCCATTGGACACCCAACTTGCGTTGATACGCAGACAGTATTATGTTCTCCTTTGTGTCGCATCAGCACTGTCTCAACAGCATTTCCATCAGAAAAAGTAATAAGCACTTTTACCGTATCTTCTTTTGCCGAGGTGGACACCTCCGCGTCAATATCAAGCGAACATTCTCTCTGTAGAGTTTCTCTTGTCTTTTTGGGAAGTGCTGTTACCTCACCCCAATCTTCCAAAAGATCAACAAAAACCGCCTGTTTTACCTGACCTAAGCGATATTTCGGCTCATCTTTCAACACTTTCCGTATCTTTGAATATTCCATAAGCTCATCATATCACAAATTTAGTAGCGACGTAGAACGAGCGAAATGAAAAAGTGGAGCGGAGCGTAACTTTTGCATTTCTGAGCCGAGGAGCTAATATAAGACGAAGTGCTTTTATTTAATATTTTGCCAAAAACCGCCCTATGTATATTAATTATCTTGGTCATATATTATATACAAATTCTGCCAAGATATCGTCGAGAGTACACTCTTCCTTTTTTTATGTCCTCTTTCGCAATAATAATATCTCTA